>BQJH01000054.1 GCA_021604605.1 Hyphococcus sp. | reverse complement strand
GCCAGGCTGTCTCGCCAACCCCTCCTTGCGCCAGTATATCAATAATGGTAACAAATGTTACTAATTACGGAGATCAAGGATATGGCGAAAAAATGGATCACTCCCTCACATATTGAAGGAGAGGCGTCGCGTCAGGCGCATGCGGATATGCCGAGCGGCACCTATGAGCGGGAAATCTCCAAGGAGGGCTTTTTTGGCCCTGCGGCCTTCATGCACCACAAACGCCCGCCGACAGGCTGGGTGAATTTTGAGGGTCCGCTGCGCCCGCGCGCTTATGACCTTGTGAAGCTGGATCAAGCTGGCGCCAGTCCGTGGGACGCATCACGTGTCCTTCATAATAATGCGACAGATATTCGGTTCTGGAATTTGCACGGCGCCATGGATGCATTGGCGCGTAATGGCGATGGCGATCAGCTGTTGTTCATTCACAAAGGCGAGGGTGATCTCTTTTGTGATTATGGCCATTTGGCGTTTGAAGCGGGCGATTACATTATGCTTCCGCGCGGAACCATGTGGCGCCTCGCCCCAAAAGAGAGCGCTGCAATTTTGATGATTGAAGCGACAAACTCTCATTTCACACTGCCGGATAAAGGACTGCTCGGACCACACGCAATTTTTGATCCTGCAATGATGGATGCGCCATCAATCAATCATCAGTTCAAAGCGCATCAAAACGATGATGGCGAAACCTGCGTGATGATCAAAAAATGCGGGGCCATTTCTGTTGCAACATATCCATACAATCCTTTGGATGTTGTTGGCTGGCATGGTGAGTTATCGCCGGTGCGGATTAATGTGCGCCACATTCGTCCGATCATGAGCCACCGCTATCATGTGCCGCCTTCAGCCCACACAACATTCTTGTCCGATCGGTTTGTGGTTTGCACCTTCGCGCCGCGGCCATTTGAAACTGATCCGGGCGCCTTAAAGGTTCCGTTCTTCCATAATAACGATGATTATGATGAGGTTTTATTCTATCACGCGGGCGACTTCTTTAGCCGTGATAATATCGATGCTGGGATGATGACCTTTCACCCCTCGGGGTTTACTCATGGACCACACCCCAAAGCGCTGAAAAACATGTTGGAACAAACAAAGTCAGCCACCGATGAATATGCTGTGATGATCGATACTCGCGACCCGCTTGAGGTTGGTAATGATATCTCTTCGGTCGAGAACAAAGATTATGTAAACTCCTGGAAAAACCAAGGAAGCTAATAGTGGCGAGAACCCAACACCCTAACCCCGATGCGCTTTGCTGTGACTCCATGCGCGCGGCTCTAGAGATGAATTGCGAGACCCATGACGACCCGTTTGAGTGTCCTGACAGCCTGGTCGGTTATAATGAAGCGTTCAACCAGTTTGGTTTGATCGTCCATGATGGGGCGACAAATGTCGTCTTGATTCGTCATTGCCCCTGGTGCGGCGCAGGACTAGGGTCACTCTCACAAATATCAGGAGCTGATCATTGACCAAAGTGCGCGCATGGGCGGCTAAGGGCCCGAAAGAAAAATTTGAGCCTTTTGAATATGAACTCGGCGCAATCGGAGCGGACGAAGTAGATATTGACGTAGACTATTGCGGGCTTTGTCATTCTGACCTTTCCATGTGGAACAATGATTGGGGGCGGACAGAATATCCCTTTGTCGGCGGTCACGAAGTTGTCGGTCGTGTCCGTACGGTGGGTAAAGATGTTGCGACCTTAAAGCCCGGTCAAAAAGTTGGCCTCGGCTGGTTTTCGCGCAGTGACCTGACCAATGCACATTCTATTGCTGGTGATCATCATCTGGCGCACGGTAATGAAGGGACAATTGTCGGGCGTTATGGCGGGTTCGCCGATGTGGTTCGATGCCAGTGGACATGGGCGACGCCATTACCTGATGATATTGATATAACAAAAGCTGGCCCGCTGTTTTGCGGTGGTATTACGGTCTTCAGTCCGATAGTGAGTTTTGACGTAAAGCCCACGGATAAGGTGGGCGTTGTTGGTATCGGCGGGCTTGGTCATTTGGCATGCCAGTTTCTCAATAAATGGGGCTGTGAGGTTACGGCCTTTACGTCCTCGCCGGATAAAGCCGAAGAGGCGAAGAAGTTTGGCGCCCACAAAACACTCAACTCCCGCGACGCCAAATCATGGAAAGAGGCGACGGGCCGGTTTGATTTTCTGATTGTCACGGTGAATGTCACATTGGACTGGCCGCGCCTGTTGCGAACACTGGCGCCAAAAGGGCGGTTGCATTTTGTTGGCGCGGTGCCAGAACCTGTGCAGGTTCATGTGCCGTCAATCATGGGCGGTCAAAATCAGGTCAGCGCCTCACCGTTGGGGTCACCGGCTGTTATTGCGAAAATGTTGGACTTTTGCGGACGTCACAACATTACACCGCTAACGGAGCATTTTAAACTTTCCAATCTCAACGAGGCCATAACGCATCTTGAAGATGGTAAGGCGCGCTATCGCATTGTTCTAGAAAATGATTTTTGAGTATTACAGACCTTTTTAAGCCTTAACTTTTTTTCATGTTTTGCTGAAGCCCGCTTATTGTAAGGCATAGCAAATATCGTGAAATTCTCGCAAAATTTACGTCATTTTTTCGTCAAGTTTCAAAGTAGTTTCTGGGGCTGTTCAGCGCGAGGCGTGAAGCCGGTTGAACGTAACCGTTTAAAGAAGCAATGAAGGAAACGGAGAATAGATATGTTAAAGAAGGTTTCTATCGCCGCCACTCTTGCTGCAGCGTCACTCATGGCTGCGCCTGCAAACGCGCAGATAGGTGTGGGTTTGGGGACAGATGTTGATGTCGATCTTGGCGTCAGACTCCAGGTTGGTGACCCATATACTTATCGCGGATATCGCTCGGAACGGTGGTATTATGATGATTTTGAACGCAGCGGGCGATACTACGACGCCTATGGCGGATATGACTGCCATAAAGGGTTTAAATATACATGGCACGATGACTATCGCGCCCGGTATGAAGCATATTGGTGTTTTGATGATCGCGACCGCCGATATGAGGTGAGCAAAAGTCGGACAATTGTTCGCGTCCGCTAATACGTTAAAATAACAGGAAGAAGAACCCGCCAGCATTTTTGCTGGCGGGTTTTGCTTTTTTATCTGTGCTGTTTTACAGATTGCGCAATTCAACAGTGAAATTATTGGATATACAATGAAACTTGCTTCACTAAAAAATGGCCGTGACGGCAAACTCGTCGTCGTTTCAAATGACATTACCCGTTACACGGATGCGACCCGCGTTGCGCCGTCGCTACAGGCGGCTCTTGATGACTGGGAGAATATAGCGCCGGGGCTAATGGAGTTAGCCCAAGGATTGGAAACAGGCTCTGTGCCGGTTGAGCGGTTTCACGAACGCGAATGCGCCTCGCCCTTGCCTCGTGCTTACCAATGGGCGGATGGGTCGGCCTATATCAATCACGTAGAATTAGTCCGCAAAGCGCGTGGCGCCGAAGTGCCGGCGAGTTTTTATGAAGACCCGCTCATGTATCAGGGCGGGTCGGATACGTTTTTGGGACCGCGCGACGACATTGTCATGCCAACCGATGATGGCTGGGGCATCGACATGGAAGGTGAAGTTGCCGTCATCACCGGCGATGTGCCTATGGGCGTCAGCGCTGATGAAGCAGGCGCCTATATCCGCCTGATTATGCTCGTCAACGATGTTTCCCTACGCGGACTAATCCCCGGTGAGCTCGCTAAGGGCTTTGGGTTTTTCCAGTCAAAACCATCTTCGGCATTTTCACCATGCGCCGTGACGCCGGATGAACTGGGTGATGCGTGGCAGGACGGCGCCGTTCACCTGCCGTTGATCGTCAATTACAATGGCAAGCCCTTTGGGAAAGCCCATGCTGGTAAAGATCTCACTTTTAATTTTCCAAAACTCATCGCTCACGCGGCAAAGTCACGCCCATTAAGTGCTGGAACAATCATTGGGTCAGGCACGGTTTCTAATAAGCTGGATGGTGGGCCGGGCAAAGCGATCGCGGAAGGTGGCGACGGGTATTCGTGCATCGCTGAGATCAGAATGATTGAAACCATCTATGATGGTGAGGCAAAGACACCTTTCATGAAGTTTGACGATACCGTCGAAATAAAAATGAAAGACAAAGAAGGTAAATCGATCTTCGGCGCTATTCACCAGAAAGTTTCAAAATACGAGCGGTAATCAATGTCGATTTCGGCGGCGGTAAAACTTTTCCAGAAGCACCCTGAAAAGCTGAAAGCCTTGCGAGGAAGATACGCAGAACCTGGCCGCTATTATCACAACTGGCAGCACATAGAACAATTACTAGCGTCGTTTGAAGAAGTATCTGAAAGAGTGCATCGACCTGAAGGTGTGCTCTTTGCCATATACTATCATGATGCAATCTATGATGTTGCATCAAAGACAAATGAAGAAGACAGCGCCGAGTTGTTTAAGAACGAATGGAACTCGTCAATTGACAGTGATGATTTAGAATTTTCTCACTCTCTAATTCTCGCCACAAAAAAGCATCGCATTGATGAGGCCCTTACCGCACAAGACAAAGTTGATTGTGCGTATTTTCTTGACCTCGATATGTCTGTTCTTGGGATGGGTGAAAGTGAGTATTTCAACTATGCCAAAAACATAAGAAAAGAGTACTCAGTCTTCAGTGACGAGATGTACAATCTTGGCCGGGCAAAGTTGCTGACAGATTTTCTTGCTCAGGAACGCATTTATCTGACAGATTATTTTCACCGACTATATGAAATAAATGCTAGAGAGAATATTCAAAAAGAAATCTTGATGCTCAGCTGTTGATCGTGGGAAAAATGATATGGCCAAGTCAGCACTAGAAAAATTCCGATCTTCTAAAGACCCGTACATTATTGTGCTCGATAAAGACATGCCTTGGGCGACAAAGGGTCAGAAGATGGTCATATCATCACCGATAGAAGTGGATGCGATGATCCGACGTGTCCCAAAGGGCAAGATCGTTCGGTTCGATGATCTGCGCACGGCCATCGCAAAAAAACACAAAGCCCATATTACCTGTCCCCTGACGGCAGGTATATTTTTGAACATTGCATCCGCCGCTGCAGAAGAGGCTAAAGCGGCGGGAGAGAAGAAGACGCTTGCTTGGTGGCGCGCTTTAAAAAGCGGGGATGAATTAAACCCGAAAGCGCCAGGCGGTGAGGCGGCTCATCGGGAGCGTCTTGAGGCCGAAGGGGTGGCAGTTGGCCCAAAACCTCGCGGTAAAAAGCTGATTGTGACGGACGCTGAAAAGCGTGCGGTTGCTGTTTCCTCTCTGATTTGACAAATTCCGCTTTTCGAATTGAGGAAAGATGTTGCGTAAGCCAGTATCTATTGCCGCTAGCGGGATGCTTGTTGCGTGCTATGGCGCGGTTGCGTTAGCGCAGGATACGATCATCGTGACATCGGAGCGCCGTGCGCAATCGGCAGATGAAGTCGTCGGCAGCATTTCTGCGTTGAGCGGGGAAGAAATAAAAACTCTAAGCGCTGACCACATCGCAGAAGCGCTGGCGCGGGCGCCGGGGGTGAATTTACATCGAGGCTCAGGGGCGGATCATCTAACGGCGATCCGCTCGCCTGTGTTGACCGGCGGTGCAGGCGCAGGCTCCTTTTTGTTTTTAGAGAACGGCGTTCCTATTCGGTCTCCCGGTTTTGCCAATATCAATGGCCTTATTGATGCTCACCACGAAATAGCCGGTGGCGTTGAGATTGTGAGGGGGCCGTCCGGCGCGCTTTACGGCGCCAATGCGATCCATGGCGTTATCAATGTGTTGACCCCGCGTCCGGGAGTGGATCTTTCAGCCTTCAGCGAAGTATTCGGCGACAGTGAAGATCGGTATAAATGGAAGGCGGCAATTTCAGATACGACAGGCGCTCATGGGTTTTTTGTTGGCGCCTCTATCGTATCTGAAGGTGGTTATCGTGAGAGTGCGGGTCTGGACCAGCAAAAATTGACAGCGCGTCATCTCTATACGGGCGCCGATATTGAGATTGATACGATCTTCTCGTTTAACAATCTGGAGCAAGAAACAGCCGGGTTTATCTTTGGCGCGGATACTTTGTTGGACCGCGACTTACGCCGCACGAATGATTTCCCGGATGCGTACCGCGACGCGCAGTCAGTAAGGTTACAATCGATCATCAGTGTTGACCTCTCGTCTCAATCGCAATTTAAAATCACGCCTTATGCGCGCTGGAATGAGATGGAGTTTCCACAGCATTTTCTGCCGTCTAATGCGTTGGAAAATAATAGCCATTGGAGTGTCGGCGCCCAGACAGCTTATTATTATGACGCAGGCGCCTTTTCATTTATCGCCGGTATTGATCTGGAATACACCGAAGGAAAATTGCGGGAGTTTCAGGAGCGGCCGAGAATCTTCTCGTTCAGTCAAGGGCTGCATTATGATTATGAGGTGCGCGCGCTCAACGCATCTGGCTTCGTCCATGGTGAGTACAAGCTTAGTGATGACACAATTTTGAGTGCAGCGTTGCGTATCGATGGAACCGTTTATGATTATGACAATCGCACGAATGATGGTATTGTTGGGCGTTTTCTTCGGTTACCAGACCAGACAAGTAAATTCGTCACAGCCAGTCCGAAGTTTAGCGTGCGCCATCAGTTTTCTGAGGAGCTGAATGCATATGCGAGCTATTCCAGAGGCGCCCGTCCGCCGCAAACAACAGACTTGTACCGTTTGCAGATTAATCAGACTGGAGATCAGGCCCGCCCGGAAACCATCGATGCGGTTGAGGCAGGTTTGCGTGCTGAATTGGCTTATGCTGTCCAGGTAAACATTGCGACCTTTTGGATGGAGAAGAAAAATTTCTTTTTCAGGGATGCGGACGGGTTTAATGTGGCAAATGGCAAAACCCGTCATGTTGGGGCGGAAGCTGAAATCAGCATTCAACTGCATGAGACACTCAGCCTTGAAAGTGCGTTGACCTATGCGGCCCACACCTATCGCTTTGACCGGGCTACCGGACGGGCATCAGAAAGTATCGCCAAGGGCGATGATGTTGACTCTGCACCGCGGGTGATTGCGAATACGCGCCTTGCTTGGCGACCCATAAACGGCGCTCTCATAGAGGCGGAATGGATTTCTCTCGGATCGTATTTTACTGACGCCGCCAATGACCATGCCTATGATGGGCATAATCTTCTGCATTTGCGCGGGGAGCTGGGCATAGCGGGAGATTTATCCGGGTTTATCACGCTTCGGAATGTCACCGATTCGCTCTATGCGGAGCGCGCTGATTTCGCATTTGGACGTGAGCGGTTTTTCCCGGGTGAGGGGCGCACGCTTGGGCTTGGCTTGCGATACCAGCGCTAACAGCTTTTCGTTCTTTTCAATGCATGCTGTTTTGCTTAGCATCTCTTTCAGCGATTGAAGGGGATGAGTTTGCCTAGTCTACGCGCATGGTTGGTCAGTTTGCATTTGAAGCGAACGGTCAAAAGCAAACCGCTGCAGGATTATGATGTACGTGTGTTGCGAGAGCAAACCGACGCTGTCGGGCCAAAGCGTCTGCCGAAAGGTGTGATCGCGGAATCCGTTAATACAGGTCAGGTGAAAGGTGTCTGGCACAAACCAAAAAAGCGATCAGACGAAAACAATGCGCCGGTCATATTATTTATGCATGGCGGCGGCTATGCGTTCGGGTCATCTAAATCTCATGCGGGGTTAACCTGCGCTCTTGCTTTGGAATGTAACGCATCGGTATTTTCACTCGATTATCGTATGGCGCCGGAAGCCCCATTCCCCGCCGCTGTCGATGACGCGGTCTCTACTTATTGTTGGTTATTGGCGCAGAGAATTAATCCCGAACGCATCGTCCTGTCTGGAGACTCCGCAGGCGGTGGATTAGCGCTGGCGTTGTTGCTTTCGATAAAAGAGCAAGATTTGCCGATGCCTGCAGGCGCGGTGCTGTACTCACCATGGACTGATCTGACGGTGACAGGCGGCTCCATCGAGAGCAATCAGAAATCTGAAGCGATGTTTCAGAAAATCCATATTACGGAAGGCGCCAAGCGATACCTCAATGGCGCTGACCCGAAAACACCGACCGCATCGCCCCTGTATGGCGATCTCGCGGGCTTGCCGCCTATGATAATTTTTGTCAGCAATAGCGAGGTCTTACGCGATGATAGTATTCGTCTGCATGAGCGCCTGATTGATCTAAACGTTGATGCTGATATGATTGTGGAAGAGGGGCTGCCTCATGACTGGCCGGTTTTTGTCGGTAGTTTGCCTGAGGCGAGGCGTACTATTTCTCAGTCTGCAGCGTTTATAAAAAAGATCACCGGAACATAGAGGCTCTCATGAACCCACAAGTCGCCAAGCTTATTGTCGCCATCATTCTTGATGTTCTGGATTTTACGATCGGGCGCATCCCAGGGTTCGAACTTGCTTTCGATATCATTCTGGGGGCCGCTGCCGTTGCGCTTTGGGGTTGGCCGGGTCTGATTGCTTTTTGGGAGGTTGGCGACCCCACCGGTCAGATCGATGGATTTGTTCCCACCCTGACAATGATAGCCCTCAGTCAAATGGGTAAAGGCAAAAAAACCCATCTGGAAGATTAATGCCAGATGGGTTTTAATAATCACGTTGAGTGTATTTTATGGACGGCCCGGGCCGTAGCTGCGGAACTCCCCATCTTCCCAATAGGTGTCGCCAGTTTGCGGGTCGATAAAGTAATAGCGGTTGGCGTAATCGTCATAACGACGCTCACCTGTATCGCGCGCGCGACCAAAGCAATCCTTTGCTTTTGCGCATCCGATTGCCGCGCCGCTAACAGCGCCTACACCAGCGCCAATGGCTGCGCCTCTGCCGGGTTGTCCTGAAATGACTTGACCGGCAACAGCGCCAGCAGCAGCGCCTGCGACTGCTCCGTAAGCGGCGTTTCGTTCGGCTGTACCTGATGCAGTACAAGCTGCTGTCAGAAATAAAAGTGAAGCAGCAGAAAATAGTAGTTTCATTGTTGTCTCCCTTCCTATGCGAGCGGCTCATTTTGGAGCAGCGCTAATGATGGTGAACACTACCAATGTTCGTGAGTTTTCGGGCTTAATGATACGCAACATTGAAAAAATATAACCCGTCCGGAACAAGGCGCCGGACGGGTTATTTTACGCGACAATCCCCCCGCAAGTCTATTTCAGGTTTTGCTTAGTAACGACTGCGGCGGCGTTCTCGACGGCCATATTCACGAAACGAGCCGTCTTCCCAGTAAGTGTCTCCATATTCCGGATCGACATAGTAATAACGCCCCGAATAGCGATCATATCGACGATGGCCATGGTCTCGCGCGCGGCCCCAGCACGTCCCAGCGCGTGAGCATCCTTCGTAAGCGCCAAGCGCTGCGCCAATTAGCGCGCCATAAGCAGCGCCGCGACCTGGTCGCCCTGCAAAGATTTCGCCTGCGATAGCGCCACCTGCAGCGCCAATGGCTGCGCCGGTAAGGGCGCCTTCGCCAGTAGACTGACATCCGGCAAGAGCCATCAACATGGCGCCTGATCCAATCAGCATCGTTTTCATATCCATCTCCTTTTCGTCGCGTTTTGTGCGCGGAACCTCCCAAAAGCCGGAATTTTCCACCACCCTCATTTGTTGATGAACAAGATTGCCGCGATCCAAGGCAAGAATGAGGCGAGGGGCGGGCCGAAAGGCGCCCACTGCTTCACGCTCTTGCGAGTGAGCCGTAACAATCTAGGGTGTGTTCCCAACGATTGAATGTAACGCCTTGAAGGAGAACGGGTTATGAGCGCGCAGACCGCTAAAGCGATTTTTTTGAAAGAGTACCCAAATGGAATGCCGCAGCCTGACCAGTTTGAGCTTCGCGACATTGATGCACCTTCGCCTGGCGCCGGTGAAATGCTTTGCCGTACAGTATGGATGTCTGTTGACCCCTATATGCGCGGCCGAATGCGCCCGGATATTGTCAGCTATATCCCGCCTTTTTCTCTGGATGCGCCCCTGGAAGGCGGCGCCGTATCGCAAGTCGTTGAGTCGAATGTCGATGGGTTCGCGCCTGGTGATTACATTGTTGATTTTCTCGGCGGTTGGAAAAGCCATTATCTCAGTAAGGGCGAGCGCACCCAGAAGGTCGATCCAAATATGGCGCCGCTCTCAGCCTATCTTGGTGTTCTTGGTATGCCGGGCATGACTGCATGGGCGGGCGTTACACAAATTCTGGAGCCAAAAGAAGGTGAGACGATTTTTGTTTCCGGCGCCGCAGGCGCTGTGGGGTCGGTTGTCTGCCAGTTAGGCAAAGCAAAAGGCTGCAGGGTTATTGCGTCTGCCGGATCACCAGAAAAATGCGACTGGCTTGTAAAAGAAGCCGGCGTTGATGTGGCGCTCAATTATAAAGACTACAAGAACGCGGGCGAGCTAACGAAAGCCTTGTCGGAAGCAGCGCCAAAAGGTATTGATTGTTATTTCGAAAATGTTGGCGGCATGCATCTAGAAGCGGCGCTTAACTGTATTGCTTTTGGTGGGCGTATGGCGCTCTGCGGAATGATTTCCGTTTATAATAATAATGAACCTGAGCCCGGCCCACCCAACCTCACCAACATGATCGGGCGCGGTGTTATGGCGCGCGGATTTATCGTCTCGGAATATATCGACAAGGCGATGGAATTTGCCATGGAAGTTGCGCCTTTATTGGCGGCAGGCAAGGTCAAATTTCAGGAATCGAAATATGACGGCATCGATAAAGCGCCCGAAGCTTTCATCGGTCTGTTTAAAGGTGAGAATTTCGGCAAAGCGGTTGTGCGCGTTGGGCCAGATACGGCTTAGTGTAGTTGCTTTTCAAAATACGCTTTTGTCGGTTCATCGATTGGAAACATCATTTCCACACGGATGTCGCTGGTCGAGACATCCTGTACGGTGCTGAAACCCGCGATGGTTGAAAACAGCGATAGGCGTTTGCCGGAGATGTTGAAGACAGACGGTATGACAGCTTGTGAAAAATCAACGTCACTGACGTCTGCATTGGCGAGCCTTGGATGATCGCTCAGTTGTTTGGCGTAACGTTCAAGAATGCGATCGCCGCCAAACTGAACAATCTCTGCCCGCAAGCGGGCGAGGGCGAGGATGGCGGTTTCTTCCCAATTTTCGATCACATCGCTTTCCCCGGCAGCGCAAAGCGCATCAATCATATTCGCGGCGCCGTTTAAACCTAAAGCGGCAAACAGTGTGAGCGCTGCCGTATTTGCGTTGAGGACATCCCAGTGACGATCAATCGCGATTGCAGGGAAGGGATCATGGCTCGCAAGCATTTGCGAGACAGCATCATGAACCGGGGCAAGGTCTGACGCTTCTTTTTCAAATTGCGGAAAAACAGCAGTAAACCCGGCCGCATGCATTGCATTATTGGCCGTCTCCTTTGGCATGTCGAGAGCGCTGGCGAGTTTGATCACCATTGCGCGGCTCGGTTGGGCGCGGCCAGATTCAAGAAAACTCAGATGTCGGGCAGAAATTTCCGCTTCGAGACTGAGCTGTAACTGACTGAAGCGGCGGATTGTTCGCCACTCTTTTAAGAGATCGCCAAAAGAGTTCGCCATATCTACCTCGTCCAATCAGACCCTCATTTTAGAATGCCGGGAACAGGTTTGCACTTACCTCTGAGGTAATTGTTTTAAGGGCGTCGTCGCGCCAGTTTCTGGGCCAACAAGTCACAAAGGAGACGAAAAATGGCCCCTCATAAGGCTGCTTCCATACTTCGACTGGCCTCCGTCATGTTCTTTTTTACGGCACTGATTTTTGCGTCTGGCGCGTTTGCTCCAATCGATAATGTGTCCGTTTTCTTGCATGACATGCTCGACTGGCCGCTTGATGGATCTATTAACGAGTACACGCGGGAGGCGCGTTGGTTCAGCGCCATCGGCGGCGGCGTCTTTGCCTCGTTGTGTGTTTTGCTGTTTTTGGTTGTCGCGCCACTTATAGAGCGGGGTGACGAAGAGGTTCGTCGCGGCGTTATTATCTCAATGCTTGTCTGGTTTGTGGTTGATTCTGCTGGCTCAATCGCGGCAGGGGTTCCCGCCAATGCGGTCTTTAATATCTCTTTTCTGGCGATCCTTCTCGGCCCGATCCTGATGATCCGCACACCAAAGGGCGCGCCCGTCTGATGGGCCAGCCGGAGGCTTGAAGCCCTGAAATGATGCGGGCCTTGCGGCCAAAGAGGTTAACTGCCTTTCAGCAGCCTTTTCGGCCAAAATCCGGCTTGACGGTTTGGCGCGGCTGGCTTACACCGCCCCCTCGCTGCAAGGCAGCGACACCCTTGCGCGGGTGTAGCTCAGTTGGTTAGAGCGCCGGCCTGTCACGCCGGAGGTCGCGGGTTCAAGTCCCGTCACTCGCGCCATTTTTGTAATGAAAATGAACATCTTACGCATTCGTAGGTTACGTCGCAGCTAGCGCTCTTCTTTGGGGGTACCATTGGGGTACCAGCCCGGATCAACTTCAATCCAACTCAATCGCTGGGGAAAAAAGATTAAACGTACCTACTCACGGTGTTGGGCTTTCGCCCAAGCGCGATGGTGATCGCTGATCGCAGAATGATGTGTCGGTGTCAGTATGCCATATGCGCAAATCATCCTGCGATATCCACGTCGTAAGTTTCTTTTATCGGTGACTGCGGGCACACAGCTAACTTGCGTCGTATCGCCAACCAAATCAGTCGAGATCTGAGGAACTTAGTCCCACCAGATTCAGATTTCCAAGCTGAAGATGCGGGTTCGATTCCCGCTACCCGCTCCAGAATATATGCGCAAAATCAAATAATTATAAATGCGCCATTCGGGCTAACTTGGAACGTGTTGTCCCCCGCTAGCAAATCGCTAGCAAGCGTCCGGAAATTTCGGCCAAATTTAGAATGCTACATCCACGCAGGCAGCCAGATCGGCAAAATGCGGGAAAGGCAGTACCTGTCTCGACAACTCAGACGCAACAATATTTGCCGCCGCCAGGAATAGACGGTCGAACAAATTGCAATCTGGCGGCGCTCGCCGCACCATTTCCGAAAAATTTCAATTGACGCTTGTAAGTCGAAGGCG
>BQJH01000053.1 GCA_021604605.1 Hyphococcus sp. | reverse complement strand
GGCTGAAGCTGGACCGGCGAAGGCCATCGGCGCGCGGCGCTTCCTGCCACAATGGGCGTTGTCGAATACCACAGCGGCGGCGGCTTTGTTTGGCGCTGGCGGCGTTGCTTTCTTTACAACCTGGTTCTTGATGTCGCCGCTCGTCGAACGGGTTGATCGTGCGTTTCTCGCCTGGATGGTCATCGGCAATATTGCCATCGCCGCCGGTTTCGCGATCCTCATTGGCATTCGACTTTATCATGTTCTGGCCGAGCGCCGCAGCCAGCTCGCTGGGTCGCGTACACACCTGCAATTGGTGGGGCTGTTTTCTGCGCTAGCGGTTGTTCCGGCGATCATTGCCTTCTTGTTTGCCTTCACGATCCTGCGCGCCAGTCTCAATGACGTCTTCAGTGAGCGGATCGATAACTATCAGAATACGGCGCGTGATCTGGCGCGCGGGCTGGTGGAGATGCGTACTGTCCAGCATGAACAGACCATGCGTGAGATTGCGTTTGATATCCGGCGGCAGGAAGAAGCAGGCCTTGGCTTCGCGGAAACGCCGATCAGTTTCCGGCAATATATTTATGCGCAAGCGCAAGTGCGCGGGTTGTCTGCTCTATACCTTCTTGATGGGAATATGCGCGTTATCGTGCGCGCTGAAATTGCGCCCGGCGGATACAATATCCCGTCAAAGGATAATCTTGATCAGGTCCGTAATGGTGATGTGCCGGGCGGGGTCTTCTTCTTTGGGGTCAATGATGACCAGACCTTTGACATGTTCGTCGGCGCCCTTGGGCTTGAATATTACGAAGGCGGCGTCTTGATCGCATACCGGGCGGTTGATGCAAAAACCAGCGGACGGATTATTGCGGCGCGCGGCGTCGTGGCCGATTGGGAAGAAGCTAAGACAGGCCGTGCGCGCCTCGAGCGGGTGTTTTTGGCCGGCTATGTCGTGCTGGCCGTGATTATCTTGTTTGGCGCTATCTGGCTTGCCTTGTGGGCGGCGACGCGGATGGTTCAACCGATTGGGCGCCTTGTCAATATGGCGGAGCGGGTCTCCGGCGGCGCCTTGGGCGCCCGGGTTGAAGTCCACAAAGATGATGGCGAGCTTGGCGTGTTGGCGCGCTCCATGAACCACATGACCGCGCAGTTACAGACCCAGCGTGACGATTTGATTGACACCAATCGGCAGTTTGACGAGCGCCGTCGTTTTACTGAAGCGGTCTTGTCCGGTGTTTCCGCGGGTGTGATTGGCTTAACTGCTGATGGTCGAATTACGATTGCCAACAAATCTGCCGCAGAACTTTTGGACACAGACAATGTCCGCCTGACTGGCGAGAATATCCAGAATGTCATGCCGGAACTTGGCAACCTCCTTGCGCGCGCCGCCAAGTCGCCATTTTCTGAGATTGGCGATCAACTCAACCTGACATTACAGGGGCGGGCGAGAACGCTGAATGTACGGATCGTAAAAGAGAATATTGGCGGTGAGCAACGCTTCGTTGCAACGTTTGACGATATCACTCAATTGATTTCCGCTCAGCGCAATGCCGCTTGGGGCGATGTTGCGCGACGTATCGCTCATGAGATTAAAAACCCATTGACGCCGATCCAGCTATCTGCTGAACGATTGCGCCGGAAATATCTTGGTGAAGTGACCACGACACCGGAAGTGTTCGATAAATGCACGGAAACCATCATTCGGCAGGTCAACGACATTGGCCGGATGGTTGATGAATTTTCTTCTTTTGCACGGATGCCAAAACCCGTCATTGCTCATGAAGATTTACGTGAGCTTGTAAGAGCCGCCGTCTTCCCGCAGAAAGTGACTTTCCCGGAAATAGAATTTCATATCGATGCGCCTGAAAAAGAACTTCTTGCGGAATGCGACGGCCGTTTGATTGTTCAGGCGCTTTCCAACCTTTTGAAGAACGCAGGAGAGTCCGTATCGGCTCGGCTCAGCGATGTTGACAGCGACCATCAAGGCAAAGTTCATGTCTTGGTTGAGGAGGGTGAGAAGTTTTCTTCCATTCATGTGATCGATAACGGAATTGGGTTGCCCGCGGCGGAACGCCACCGGCTAACCGAACCCTATATGACAACGCGGGTTAAAGGCACGGGGCTCGGCTTGGCGATCGTGAAGAAGGTAATCGAAGAACATGGAGGGACGTTGGATTTCTCCGACGATCAGTCTTTAGGCGCGAGCGGTGCGCGCATTACATTGACCATGCCGCGAGTTGAGGCCGGAAAAATGACGCAAGATCAACCGGCGGCGGCGGCGGAGTAAAGGTGAAGAGAGCACACGACTATGAGTATTGATATCCTTGTTGTTGATGATGAAGAAGATATTCGCGAACTGGTTGCGGGTATCCTCGAAGATGAAGGCTTTAGCCCGCGCGTGGCGGGTGATGCCGATGCAGCGTTAGGGGCAGTGCGAGAGCGCGTGCCGGCGCTCGTTATACTTGATGTCTGGTTGCAGAATTCATCTATGGACGGGATCGAAATCCTGGCTGAGTTGAAGAAATACCATCCGGATCTTCCTGTTGTCATTATATCCGGTCACGGAACAATCGAGACAGCCGTCGCGGCGATCAAAAAAGGCGCGTACGATTTTGTTGAAAAACCATTTAATGCGGACAGGCTGGTTCTTGCGGTAAATCGCGCCCTCGAAGCAGCGCGGCTCCTTCGGGAGAACTCAGAGTTGCGCCAGCGCAGCCCTGATTGGGGCATGATCGGTACATCATCAGCCGTCGCAAATTTGCGCGGTGTGATTGACCGGGTTGCGGATGCGCGTTCTCGTGTTCTGATTTCGGGCCCGCCAGGTTCCGGTAAAGAAGTGATCGCCCGGTTGATCCATTCTACATCTGCCCGCTCAAGTCGGCCCTTTGTTGTGGTGAGCGCCGCGTCGATCTCACCGGAAAGCATGGAAGAAGAACTGTTCGGAATTGAAGGCGAGGGCGGCGCTTCTGGCGTGGTTGGCCATATGGAGCGCGCCCATGGCGGCACGCTGATGTTTGATGAAATTGGCGACATGCCGATTGAAACTCAAAGCAAGATTTTGCGCGTTCTTGTAGATCAACGCTTCAAACGAGTTGGTGGACAAAATGCTGTATCGGTTGATGTGCGAATTATCTCAACATCATCGCGTGACCTTTTGGCGGCGGCGGAAGAGGGGCGCTTTCGGGAGGAATTATTCCATCGGTTGAATGTTGTGTCGATCTCGGCGCCTGGTCTTGATGAACGGCGCGAGGATATTCCAGCGCTGGCCGCGTATTTTGTTGATCGTATCGCGCGCGTTTCCGGGTTGCCTAAACGAACATTCTCCGGTGATGCGATGGCGGCTTTGCAAACTTATCATTGGCCCGGAAATGTTCGTCAGTTGCGAAATGTTATTGAACGCACCTTGATTTTGATGGATCGCGATCCTGATTTGGAAATCACTTGTGAGCACCTCCCGTCAGAAGTGATGGATGCCGGGCTGTCGATTCCGGCAGGCGAAGGGTTGGAGCAGATCATCTCACTGCCTTTGCGGGAGGCGCGTGAGCGTTTTGAGCGTGAATATCTGATCGCCCAGATCAACCGTTTTGGCGGTAATATCTCGCGAACAGCCGCTTTTATAGGCATGGAACGGTCAGCGCTTCATCGGAAATTAAAGGCCTTGGGCGTAAGCAGTCAGGCGCGTGCGGAAAGTGCGTAACATAAGAACAGCGCCCTTCATGGGCTGCGAGATGAGGAAAGTAAGATCATGAGAGTGATCGTTTGCGGCGCTGGGCGGGTTGGTGTTGGTATTGCCCGAAGATTGTCGCGCGAAGAAAATGAAGTGACGGTCATTGATCAGTCCAAGGAATTAGTCCGCCAAGTGACGGAACGCCTTGATGTGCGCGGTGTGGTCGGTAATGGCGCCTACCCGGAAATTCTGGAAGAAGCGGGCGCGCGCGAAGCTGACATGCTGATCGCTGTGACCTATTCTGATGAAGTCAACATGATCACCTGCCAGATCGCGCATACGCTTTTTAAGGTGCCGACTAAAATCGCGCGTATACGCGCGGTCGGCTACCTCGACACAAAATATTCAGATCTTTATTCGCGCGAGCACTTGCCCATCGATGTAATCATCTCGCCAGAACAAGAAGTTTCTGAGGCGGTGATGCAACGCCTGTCGACGCCGGGCGCCTTTGAGGTGAAGTCTTTTGCCGATGGGCGCATCTGGGCGGTCGGTGTTCGGTTGCGTGAAGATTGTGCAATCATTAACACGCCGTTGCGTCAGGTTGCGGAACTCTTTCCTGATTTAAAGATCACCATCGTTGCCATTCAGCGCGATGGAAAATTATGGCGCGCCCATGCGGAAGATCAGCTACAGCCGAATGATCAGATTTATTATATCGCTGATCGACACGATGTTACCCGCGCCATGGAAATTATGGGTGAGGCCGCGCGTCAGGCGCGCCGGGTGATTATCGTTGGCGGCGGCAATATCGGGCTGTTTGTTGCTAAAGGGCTCGAAAAATTAGGGTCGATGAAAATCCGTATCATCGAACGCAATCGCAAGCGCGCCGAATATATTGCCGAAGAGCTGGAGCGCTCTGTCGTGCTGCTTGGCGATGGGCTTGATCGCGGTATTCTGCGCGAAGCGGGCGTTACCGAAGCAGAAACGGTGGTCGCGCTGACGGATAATGATCAGGTCAATATTTTAACATCTGTTGTCGCCAAACGGGAAGGCGCACGCCGGGCCATGGCATTGATCAATGATCTTGAATATGGCCCCGTGTCTGAAGCCGTAGGGATTGATCGCTATATCGATCCCCGCGCGACAACCATTTCAACTATCCTTCAACATGTCCGTCGCGGCCGTATCAAGGGTGTTTATTCTTTATCAGACGGCGCCGCTGAACTGGTTGATGCGATTGCCCTTGAAACGTCACCCTTGGTCAACAAACCATTGCGCGAGGCGAAACTGCCTGAAGGGGTGATGATCGGCGCTGTGATGCGTGATGACGAAGTGAGAATGCCGACCGGTGATACGGTTATTAATGCCGGAGACCGGATTGTTTTGATGGCGCTTCGCGAAAACGTCAAAGACGTAGAACAGATGTTCCGTGTCAGTATTGAATATTTCTAACATGTCTTTCGAGGCTGCCGCATGGGTCTGACGAGCATTGTTCGCGGTTTTGCCGCCATGTTGCTGGCCTTGTGTGTTTGCATGTTGGCGCCGTTGTTTCTGGCCATCGCTGGTGATGAGCCGGGAATGAGCGGTTATCTTTTTGGCGTTATCGCATCGGCGAGTGTCGGGTGCGGGGCTTATGCCATGAGCCAGGGGCGGCGCCCGCCCTCCGATTTTCGCGGCGCCTTGGTCATCATTTTATTGTGGTGGCTTGTCGTTCCTGTCTTTGCAGCGATCCCATTTGCCACGGGGCCATTGACCTACTCAGAAGCATATTTTGAAGCTGTGACAGCGATGACAACAACAGGCGGTTGGCTCTCTTATGAAGGTGCGATCGCCAGCCCTGCCGGGATGTTATGGCGCGCGCAGTTGCAATGGCTTGGCGGCTTAGCGTCTATTTCAATTGCGGCGGCGATTTTTATTCGCCCGGCTTTTATCGGCATCGACACGTTGCTGCCGCCATTTTCGCGTGGTGATAAGGACTCTTTCCTCAGACCCTTGCGCAATGCTGTCCTGGCATTTTCACTGATCTATTTCCTGATTACCGCACTTGCGGCAGGTTTATTGATGATTGCCGGCGCCCCGACAATTGAAGCTGTTGTGATGGCGTTATCAGGTGTTGCGTCGGGTGGATTTCTACCGCGCTTGGGCGGGGTGGAGAGTTACAGTCCCGCTGTTGGCGGCGTGCTCTTTTTATTGCTGATCTTTGGCGGGGCAAACTTTGTTTTGATCGCCAGAGTTTTACGCGGCGCCCGTGAACGCGCTCGGGATATAGAAACCGGCGCTTATCTTGCGATGATTATTATCGTGGCGGTGTTGTTCTGGGTGCTGGCCGGTGCGGGAAATCTCTTATGGTTGGGGCCGCAACTTTTTAATGCGGCATCAATACTTTCAACAAATGGATATACGATTGGTGAAGCGCCGCCCGTGGTGGTTGTGCTGGTCACGGCGATCATCGGCGGATGTGCTGTCTCAACGGCGGGTGGTTTTAAAATTCTTCGTTGGTTGGTGATCATGCGTCGGGCGCGGGAGGAAGTCGCCCGATTGATCGCGCCGAGTGCTGTGTTTGGTAAGCGGCGTGTCTCCAACGAACTTGGCGTCTGGATTCATTTTCTGGTGTTCACGATGACGCTGGCCGCGCTGCTTGTGGCTGTGGCGGTTGCGGGGCATCCGCTTGAACTTGCGGCGGCGGCGGCAACCGCTTCACTTAGTAACACCGGGCCGTTAATTACACTTGTTGAGGGCGGGGCCGACGGTTACCAGATTTTCAGTGAACCGTTGCGTTGGATTATGTTGGGGGGCATGGTTCTTGGCCGTTTGGAAGCGGCTGTAGCGCTTGCGCTCATCAACCGTGCTTTCTGGAGAGCAATCTAATATGGCTCAAATTGCCTATGTTAATGGCGCATATGTTCGTCATTGTGATGCGGCGGTCCATATTGAAGATCGTGGGTATCAGTTTGCCGATGGCATTTATGAAGCCTGCATTATGATTGATGGGCGCTGCTGGGATATTGATGGCCATCTGGAAAGAATGAAGCGATCACTGGATGCACTTGAAATCGACATGCCCATGGGGCGGCGCGCGCTGATGATTGCTATGGGCGAACTGGTTCGTCGCAACCGGTTGAGAGATGCGTTTGTTTATCTTCAAGTGACGCGCGGGGTTGCGCCGCGTAACCATCCATTTCCAAAACCATGGACGCCGCCTGCACTGGTGATGACGGCGCGACGGTTCAACCTCGACCAGAGTGATGCGCAGGCGGCGCGAGGTGTAAGCGTTATTTCTCACCCTGATATCCGATGGGGGCGGGTGGATATAAAATCTGTTGGGCTTTTGCCTAATGTCCTGGCGAAGGAAGCGGCTGTTAAAGAGGGGGCATACGAGGCGTGGCTGGTGCGCGACGATAAAGTGACGGAGGGTTCATCAACCAATGCCTGGATAGTCGATGATCAGGGGGTATTGATCACGCATCCAAAGTCACATGAAATTTTAGGCGGCATCACGCGGGAGACCGCTCTTGTCTGCGCTCAGGAATTGCAGATTAAAGTTCACGAACGTGCGTTTGCGCTGGAAGAAGCAAAAAACGCAACCGAAGCGTTCATCACTTCAGCGACCTCATTCGTCATGCCGGTCACCAAAATCGACACTACCGTGCTGGGAAATGGTAAGCCGGGGCCGGTCGCTTTGCGGTTACGGGAAGCTTATAAAGCAAAGGCCAGAGAGATCGCCGGCGCCTGATTGGGTGAACGGGTAGCCCATAATCACTGCTATCGCGTCAAAAATCGCCAGTAAATCGCGCCAAAACCGGTTGCGTCTGGGCCATTCTCCCGTCACAATGTTGCTGCACTGCAATAATGATAACAAAAGACGGAGATGCGGCGCCAATGAGTGATAAAAAGCAAAACCTGCAAGACACCTTTCTTAATCACGTACGCAAAACCAAAATTCCCGTCACGATCTTTCTGGTCAACGGCGTCAAGCTTCAGGGAATTGTAAGCTGGTTTGATAATTTTTGTGTTTTGCTCAAACGTGATGGCCACGCCCAGCTTGTTTATAAACACGCCATCTCCACGGTTATGCCGCAGCAGCCGGTTACACTTTGGGACGGCGACGAAGCGGATGAAGAGTAACAGACCCCCTGTCTGGTCAAAAAACATTGTCTGATCAAGAAACCTGTATTGTCATTCACCCCGCCCTGCGCGGTGATCCGGGGTCGCGAGCACCGGAAGCGCGGCTGGAAGAAGCCGCGGGGCTTGCGGCTGCGATAAACTTAGATGTGATCGCGACATCGGTTATTCCCGTTGCTCAACCGCGCCCGTCTACTTTCATTGGCGGCGGCAAGGTCGACGATATCAATAAGCAACTCGATAGCTATGAGCATCGTCCGGGGTTGATTATCGTTGATGGCGCATTGAGTCCGGTTCAGCACCGCAATCTGGAAACAGCATGGAACGCGAAGGTGTTAGATCGCACGGCGCTTATTCTCGAAATTTTTGGCGAGCGGGCGCAAACGGCGGAAGGTCGGTTGCAGGTTGAACTGGCGCATCTGGATTATCAGCGTTCACGCCTCGTTCGGTCATGGACACACTTGGAGAGACAGCGTGGCGGCGCCGGTTTTCTCGGCGGGCCGGGCGAGCGCCAGATTGAATCTGACCGTCGCCAGCTTGCTGATAAAATCATTCGTCTTCGTAAAAAGCTCGATGATGTTCGCCGCACTCGCACACTCCAGCGCGCCAAGCGAAAGCGTGCGCCACACCCGGTTGTGGCGCTGGTTGGGTATACGAACGCTGGCAAATCAACCCTGTTCAACCGGCTGACGCAATCAGCGGTGATGGCGGAAGATCTTTTGTTTGCAACGCTTGACCCGACCATGCGCGCGATTGATCTGCCGTCCGGTGTTCGGGTCATTCTATCAGATACGGTTGGGTTTATTTCCGCCTTGCCGACACAGCTGGTTGCCGCGTTTCGCGCGACACTGGAAGAAGTACTGGAAGCAGATATCATTATTCATGTGCGCGACATCGCTCATGAAGACAGTGAGGCTCAACGTGAAGATGTAATCGATGTGCTCGATGATCTGGGCGTTCATGATACGGATGAACGACCTGTCATAGAGGCGTTGAATAAAATCGACCTGATGGATGATGAAGACCGCTCAACTGTGGAAACTGTCGCAAGATTAACCCAGACGGGAGAGATCGGCACAATCAATGAGCCGGTTCGCGTGGCGCTTTCGGCAATGAGTGGGGAGGGCGTTGACCACCTTCTGAAGATTGTTGAAGAAACGCTGACCGTTGCCCATGAGACGGTGGTTTTTTCTATTCCGGCTTCTGATGGTGCAGCGCGCGCTTGGCTGCATCAACGGGCGGAAGTGATTGAAGAAGCCGCTGATGAAACCGCTTTGCTGCTCACCGTTCGATTATCCGTTAAGGCGCAGGGCCAGTTTTTGAAAATCTTCCCTGCGGCCCGTGAAATGACGCCATGTTCCGAGACGAGAAAGGCGGCGCAGTAGTTTCATGCTCGTTGACTTGGAAAAAGTCGCTGCCATCATCGCTGAAATAGCAGCAGAAGAAATCACGCCGCGTTTTGGCGCGCTCAGCGATAATGAAATCGAGACAAAAACCGGGCCAAATGATTTTGTCACTGCAGCTGATCGCGGCGCGGAAGAAAAGCTGCAAAAAGCTTTTGCCGGACTATATCCGGGGGCTGCTTTTGTTGGCGAGGAAAGCGCGAATTCAAATCCTGAGCTTTTAAAAAACATTGTCGGGCAGGATGCGGTTTGGATTGTTGACCCTTTGGACGGCACCCGTAATTTTGTTCAAGGCCGACCGGAATACGGAACGATTGTCGCGCTGGTTGAAAAGGGCGAAATCAGACAGGGGTGGATCTACGCAATCCCGGATGGAAAATTCGCCATGGGCTCAGCAGGGGATGGCGCCTCATGGGATGGTGAAAAAATTCATCCTCATAAAAAGTCCGAAGGTCTGCTCACTGGCTACCGCGCCGTCGGTAATATTGCCGAGCCCTGGAAATCGTCAATGGTTCCCAAGTTGCGCTCGCGTTTTTATACGGACCCCGCACGGTGTTCCGCCTACGCATATTTAAATTTGGTGCGGGGCCTGCGTGATTTTGCTCTCTATTCTCGGTGTCACCCATGGGATCACGCTGCTGGCATAGTGATGTTGCATGAAATTTGCGGGCGGGCAGAGTATCTGGACAATGGCGGTGCGTACGCGCCCATACCGACGCAAGGTCGACCTTTATTAGTGGCCGGGAATCAAGAAAGCTGGCGCGCCGTCAAAGACGGCGTCACCAGTTAAAAGATCACGCGCCCAGATACCCTTTGTCACGCAGATGTTTGACAATCATATCCGCCGCATCAGCTGCGGAAATATCCGATGTATCCACATCAATCTCGGCGGCGGTTGGCGCTTCGTAAGGCGAGTCGATGCCTGTGAAGTTCTTGATCTCACCACGCCTCGCTTTGGCATAAAGGCCTTTGACGTCGCGTTGTTCGCAGACCTCCAGCGGCGTTGAGATATAGCATTCAATAAACTCGCCTTCCTCCAGAAGGTCGCGCGCCATGCGTCGTTCACTCTGGAAGGGAGAGATGAAGGAGACACAGACAATCAAACCTGCATCGGCCATCAGTTTTGCCGTTTCGCCTACACGACGAATATTTTCCACTCGGTCCGCATCGGTAAAGCCAAGGTCTTTATTAAGCCCGTGGCGGACATTGTCGCCATCCAGCGTATAAGTATGACGCCCGAGATCATGCAGACGTTTTTCAACCAGATTGGCGACCGTTGATTTGCCCGAGCCTGAAAGCCCGGTAAACCACAAGACACAAGGGCGCTGGTGTTTTGCTGTCGCCCGCGCGGTTTTGTTTACATCGAGGTTTTGCCAGTGGACATTGTCTGCGCGGCGAAGTGAGAAGTCGATCATGCCGGCGCCAATTGTGGCGTTGCTGCGCTTGTCGATCAAAACAAAAGACCCGGTGCGGCGATTATCTTTGTAGGCGTCAAACGCAATGGGGTGGCTGAGATTGAAGTTACAATAGCCAACTTCGTTCAGTTCCAGCGTTTTGCCGGACATATGTTCCAGCGTGTTGACGTTGATCTTATGTTTTAGGTCCGTGATCGTCACCGGAACAATCCGGTTAGCGGTTTTCAATAGATACTGACGGCCGGGAAAGAGCTTGTCTTCCGCCATCCAGAGAAGATGAGCGGCGAACTGATCGGTCTGTTCGGCCGGCGACCGGCCTGCACAGATAATATCACCGCGCGAGATATCGATTTCATCTTCGAGTGTCAGCGTGACGGCCTGATCAATGCCGGCTTCATCGAGATCGCCATCCATGGTCACGACACGCGTGACTTTTGAACGCTTGGCCGATGGCAATACAACAATATCATCACCGGGCTTCACAGTGCCGCTGGCGATGGTGCCGGAGAAACCTCTGAAATCGAGATTAGGTCGGTTGACCCACTGCACCGGTAGACGAAAAGGCGCGTCAGATTGATCTGCGCTTGTGTCTATTGTTTCTAGATATGGCAATAGAGCCGCGCCGCGATGCCAAGGGGTTTTGGTGCTCTTGGTGAGGATGTTATCGCCCTCAAGGGCAGACAGCGGAATGCAATTGATAGTCTGAAACCCGAGCGGCGCCGCAAATTCGCGGTAGGCTGTTTCAATATTATCAAAGACATCCTGGCTGTAATCGGCCAAATCCATTTTATTGATGGCCACCACGATATGGCGAATGCCAAGAAGCGATGCGATATAAGAGTGGCGGCGGGTTTGGGTCAGCATGCCTTTGCGGGCGTCAATTAATATGACGGCGAGGTCGGCGGTTGATGCGCCGGTCGCCATGTTGCGGGTGTATTGCTCATGGCCCGGCGTGTCCGCAACGATAAACTTGCGTTGTTCGGTTGAGAAAAACCGATAGGCGACATCGATGGTAATGCCTTGTTCACGTTCTGCGGCGAGACCGTCCACCAGCAAAGCGAAGTCGATTTTTTCGCCCTGCGTACCGTGTTTTTTGGTGTCGCTTTCCAGCGCCGCCAATTGGTCATCATAGAGCAGTTTGGTGTCGTATAAGAGGCGACCAATAAGGGTCGACTTGCCATCATCGACACTGCCGCAGGTGATAAACCGCAGCATGGACTTTTTCTCATGGGCGGCTAGGTATTCAATGACGTTGTCGTCTTCGGTGAGGGCGGCGTTTGACATCTTAGAAATATCCCTCTTGTTTTTTCTTCTCCATCGATGCGGCCTGATCATGGTCGATCACGCGGCCCTGGCGTTCCGATGAACGCGAGACCAGCATCTCCTGAATAATTTCGGGCAGGGTCGTGGCGGTTGATCGAACGGCCCCGGTCAGCGGATAACAGCCAAGCGTTCTGAAGCGCACCATCTCCATATCCGGCACCACGCCGTTCAACGGCATACGCCCATCATCAACCATGATTGTGGCCCCGTTCATTTCAACTACAGGGCGCTCAGCGGCAAAATATAATGGCACAATCGGAATGTTCTCGCGATAGATATATTGCCAGATATCAAGCTCAGTCCAGTTGGAAAGCGGGAATACGCGGATCGATTCCCCTTGGGCGATGCGCGTATTATAAATATTCCAGAGTTCCGGGCGCTGATTTTTCGGGTCCCAGCGATGGCCTGCAGAACGAAAAGAAAAAATCCTTTCTTTTGCGCGGGATTTTTCTTCGTCGCGGCGGGCGCCGCCAAACGCAGCATCGAATTTATATTTATCGAGCGCCTGTTTAAGCGCTTGCGTTTTCATGACGTCCGTATGGATCTGGCTGCCATGTGTAAAAGGGCCGATCCCTTGCTGAACGCCATCCTCATTAATGTGAACAATCAACTCTAGCCCAAGACGCTTCACTGTCTCGTCCCGGAATTTAATCATCTCACGGAACTTCCATGTCGTGTCCACATGCATCAGCGGGAAGGGTGGCTTTGACGGATAGAACGCTTTCATCGCGAGATGCAGCATCACCGCGCTGTCTTTCCCGACAGAGTAAAGCATCACAGGGTTTTCCGCTTCTGCAGCAACCTCGCGCATGATGTGCATGGCTTCTGCTTCCAGCCGATCGAGATGCGTCATGGTTTGCGCGGATAAATTTTCACTCTTGTGGGTGAGTGATGACTGAGCAGGCCTTGGCGCGCCGGCAGCTTCCGCCTCAATCTCAGCGAGTTTTGCCCGGGCGGTTTCCATGGTTTTCAGTGTGCACTGGCCGCCCGCTTCGAGACGGGCGATAGCCTTGCCGTCATTGAACAGCTTGCGCGAAACAGTCGACAGGGAGAGATCAGTCTTCTCTGCAGCGGATTTTGCCCGTGTGATGAGGTCTTGAATTTCGGTCATTTTGGGATAATCCCCACGAATTAAATGGTGTCTGTAATGCCCAAGAGCATATTCGTGGGATATTTGCAATAAATTTGCCAATAATTTGTTAATATGTGGGGCAAATCCCACGGTTCTTTGCCCGGTAATGTAAGGGCTTTGCTTTTTGGGCAATCTCCCCCATGAGCGTACCTGACTGTTTTTGACTGCTACTGGC
>BQJH01000052.1 GCA_021604605.1 Hyphococcus sp. | reverse complement strand
CCCGTTTGGGGACGTAATTTTTCCTGGCCGACATAATGCGACCAACCGCCACCCGACTGACCAATACACCCACACATCACAAGCATATTGATGATGCCGCGATAATTCATATCCATGTGGTACCAGTGGTTCAGCCCTGCCCCGAGGATAACCATGGACTTACCACGGGTTTTTTCCGCATTGTCTGCGAAACCACGCGCCACAGAAATAACCTTGTCTCGCGAGACACCGGTGATGGCTTCCTGCCATGCTGGTGTATAGGGAATATCTTCATCAAAAGACTTTGCGGTCCAGTCTCCGCCAAGACCACGATCAAGGCCATAATTCGCAACCAACAGGTCAAAAACCGTCGCGACGCAGGTTTCACCGTCTTTCAGTTGCAATCGTTTAACCGGCACCCGTCGTTCAAGCACATCGGGATGATCAGTCCCATGAAAATGATCATGCTCGCGATTGCCAAAATAAGGGAATGCAACATCAACAGCATCATCGCGGCTATCAATCAGGGAAATTGCAAGGTCGGTTTCGTTGCCCTTGCCGTCTTTTTCTTCAAGATTCCATTTTCCCTGCTCGCCCCAGCGGAAACCTATAGACCCACGCGGGCAAACAATTTTGTCGCTGGCGCTGTCGTAAGCAATCGTCTTCCATTCAGGATTGTTGTCTTCGTTAAGCCCATCATCAAAATCAGAAGCGCGGAGCATACGGTCAGGAACCAACCGGCCGTCTTTTTTAATAAGACGCACCAGCATCGGCATATCTGTATATTGGCGCGCATATTCCTGAAAATACGGAACCTGCCGATCGAGATAAAACTCTTTCAAAATGACGTGACCAAAAGCCATGGCGAGGGCCGCGTCCGTGCCCTGCTTTGGCGACAGCCAGATATCACCAAATTTTGATGCTTCGGAATAATCAGGTGAAATGACAACGCTTTTGGCGCCCTTATAACGAACCTCAGTATAGAAGTGCGCATCAGGCGTCCGCGTTTGCGGAACATTCGATCCCCACAACATTAAGAAGCCGGAATTATACCAATCGGCGCTTTCAGGAACGTCTGTCTGTTCACCCCAGGTTTGCGGGCTTGCCGGTGGCAGGTCGCAATACCAGTCGTAGAAACTCATGCATGTTCCGCCGAGCAATGACAAATATCGTGAGCCAGCAGCATAAGAAACCATGGACATAGCCGGGATCGGTGAAAAGCCAATGACGCGGTCTGGTCCATGCTTCTTCGCTGTATAAGCATTTGCCGATGCAATAATCTCGTTTACTTCGGCCCAGTCCGCGCGCACAAACCCGCCCAGTCCACGTTGTTTAACATATGAATTACGTTTTGTTTTATCTTCCTGAATTGCAGCCCATGCAGCGACTGGTTCACGTATAGCGCGCGCTTCTCGCCAGGCTTTCAGAAGATGGCTTCTGATAAGTGGATGTTTCAGTCTATTTGCGCTGTATAAATACCAGCTGTAACTGGCGCCGCGAGAACACCCTCGTGGTTCATGATTGGGTAGGTCCGGCCGCGTGCGTGGGTAGTCTGTCTGTTGTGTTTCCCAAGTGACAATGCCGCCTTTGACATAAATTTTCCAGCTGCAGGACCCTGTACAGTTTACACCGTGTGTTGACCGCACAATCTTGTCGTGCTGCCAGCGTTTTCTATATGCGTCTTCCCATTTGCGGTCTTCTCTAGTGACCACTCCATGCCCGTCAGAATAATCACTGACGCGATTTTTAAAATAGGTCAGTCGGTTTAAAACATGGCTCATGCGGGTTCTCCCTGAGGAATATTTGTTTGGGTTTTTTTTGAAGGTCGGCCACGTTCAATGTCATGAAGCATGCCGCCTTTGCGTGAATAAACGAACCAGGTCAGTCCAGCGCAGGTCGCGTAGAAAATAAGGAATGCCCAGAGCGCCCCTTCAGGCCCACCTGTCATCGAAATTGATGTACCGTAAGATTTTGGAATGAAGAAGGCGCCATAAGCTGCAATCGCCGAAGTAAAACCAATAATCGCAGCTGATTCCTTTTCCGCCTGCCTGATGCGCGTGGTTCCATCAAGTTGTGGCATTAAGCGCGGCATTTCTTCTCGCATAATCACCGGGATCATCTGGAAAGTTGATGCATTCCCAACACCTGTTGCAAAGAACAGGATCATGAACATAGCGAAGAAGCCCCAAAAGGCGCCCGGCTGGTCTTTTATTCCGAGGAAATATAGAACACCGCCAACAGCTACGATCATCAACAGGAAGACCCAAAAAGTAACGCGGGCGCCGCCCCATTTATCAGATATCCATCCGGTAAAAGAACGTGATAGCGCCCCAACTAGTGGCCCAAGAAAAGCAAACTGCAATGCATTCACTTCAGGGAACTGGGTTTTCATCAGTAACGGGAAACCCGCTGCATACCCGATGAATGACCCGAATGTGCCTGTATAAAGCCAGCACATAATCCAGTTATGTTTTCGAGAGAAAATGACGGCTTGTTCGGCAAACGATGCTTTTGCAGAAGCGATATCATTCATCCCGAACCATGCTGCTGCTGTCGAGATCAGCAAGAACGGCACCCAGATGAAACCGGCATTTTGCAACCACATCTTGGCGCCGTCTGATGTTGTTTGCGCGTCTCCACCCATGGCGCCGAATACACTTGCCGTAATCACGACGGGCACCAGGAACTGCATGACGCTGACACCAAGATTGCCAAGACCTGCATTCATGGCCAGCGCGTTGCCCTTTTGCGATTTCGGAAAAAAGAACGAAATATTCGCCATAGATGAGGCAAAGTTACCCCCGCCAAAACCGCATAAGAGCGCCAGTACGAGGAACAGAAAATATGGTGTCTCCGGGTTTTGTACGGCGTAACCAATACCAAAAGCCGGGATCAACAAGGATGCGGTTGACAGGGTTGTCCAAAGACGCCCGCCAAGAATTGGCACCATGAAGGAATAGAAAATGCGCAGTGTCGCCCCGGAAAGCCCCGGCAACGCGGCCAGCCAGAAGAGTTGATCCGTGGTATAATCGAACCCGATAGAGGGGAGCTTTGCGACGACGACAGACCAGACCATCCAGACCGAAAAGGCCAACAACAGTGCTGGAATAGAAATCCAAAGATTTCTGTTGGCAATTCGTTTGCCTTTCTCTTCCCAGAACGTGTCATCGTCAGGCCGCCAGTCTTCGAGCACAGGGCTGGTTTTTTCACCGCGCTCTTTTGTGTGAATCTCCTGCATTTCAGGGAATTGCGGCAATGCATCCAGCTCTGCACCAAGCGCCTTTGACTCCATCCGCCGGATCGCAAAATGCATCCACACCATTGAGACAACGACGATGATGAACAACAGCATGAAGCAACTTGTCCAGATGCCGGTCAGGTCATTCATCACGCCAAACAAAATGGGAAGAATGAAACCACCCAGCCCGCCGATCATGCCGACAAGTCCGCCAACGGAGCCTACATGGTCAGGATAATAAACCGGAATGTGTTTATAGACAGCGGCTTTTCCCAACGACATGAAGAAGCCAAGAATAAAAATAAGGATGACAAAGGGGACAAGACCCATCTGGGTTGAGAAGGCAATCGGCCCTTCAATACCGTGGATGATGTAGTCAGTGTGTGGATAGGATAGCATGAAAGTCGCAAGCACAGAGGCGCCGAACGTCCAATACATGACCTGACGTGCGCCAATCTTGTCTGAGAGATAGCCGCCATAAGCGCGGAACAGACTTGCGGGCACAGCATAGAACGCAGCGAGCATGCCTGCAGCTTTGATATCAAGACCGTAAACACCAATCAGGTAGCGTGGGAGCCACAAAGCTAACGCTACAAAAGCGCCAAAGACGAAAAAGTAGTACAGTGCGAAACGCCAGACCTGTAGGTTTTTCAACGGCTCTAATTCCATCAGAGCACTGCGAGGTTTTTCTCCTCTCGCCTTTCGCGCCAATGTTGCCGGATCTTCTTTGGTGACAAGAAAAAAGAGTACTGCCATCACCATCAGGACGATGGCGTAGATTTGTGCTGTCTTTTCCCAACCAACCGCAACAAGAATGAAAGGCGCAGCAAAGTTGGTGATCGCGGCGCCGACATTACCCATACCGAAGATACCAAGGGCTGTGCCCTGGCGGGATGGATCAAACCATTTTGAGGTATAGGCAATCCCAACCGCGAAAGAACCACCGGCAAGTCCGACACCGAGTGCAGCGAGTAAAAACATCGGGTAGCTGTTGACAGTAGACAAAAGCCAAACGGCGATCGCAGCAAAGAACATTACAGCGGCGAAGACGCGGCGCCCGCCAAACTGGTCCGTCCAAATACCAAGAAAAATACGACTGATAGAACCCGTCAAAATCGGTGTTGCGACCAACAGCCCGAACTGAGTTTCGTTTAGGCCTAATTCTGCCTTTATCTGAACGCCAATAATGGAGAAAATCGTCCATACGGCGAAGCAGCCCGTAAAGGCTATTGTGCTTGCTGTGAGCGCTCTGTTTTGCTGACCTGATGTGACTGTATCAAGGTGGTTCATTGGTTGCCTCCCAAGCCAAGACCATATTTTTTCGCGTTAGCGAATACGGGCTTGAGTTGATGGCGTTGCTTTGATTGATCAAGCTGAGATGGCGCGGCTTCTATAGACAACCAGAAGAAACAAGGTACGCACTGCGCTACTTCGGTCAGGCGATTGCGAATTGAATTTTGTGGCCTTGAAAAATATCAATTCAGGCTTGATAGGCGCAGAGGTTAGCTTGACAAATATCAACCTAAAAATCTGCTTAAAGGGCTCTTTTTGGCTAAAATTTCGCGATCTACGGGCCTTACGATCTGCTACCTAAACCCGGATTTTCCAAGATAATTTAAGAAGATTAGAGACGGTAGAACGCAAATATAGAAGCTCTACCCACTTGCTTTAGGCAGGATAAGATATCGCCCATAAACAATGGCAAACATAAAAAAGGCTGCGCTCCACAGTATTGCGCTTAACATAACGGTAAGCGAATAATCAATCGCAATAAAAGGCGCAGCAACACGTATAACAGCACCAAGATTGACCAGTACATAAATCACTAAAGTTGATCTATCTGCGCTCAATGGACGCCCTGTGTGGCCGAGTGTCGCCCTCGTCATCACAGCAAGGGTCATAACACCCGCAGCACCCGCAGAAAGCGCATGTAACGCTGCCAGTGGAGAAACGAATGAAGGCGCCAAAGCAGCCAATCCCAAAAACATCAACGCAACGACTAACCAAAAATATCCAACATGCAGGATCATAACGAGCGGTTCGCTTGTGGTGCGCCAACCACCCCATCGATAAAGCCGCAAGATATTCGCCAGCGCTGCAGCAATTAAAACACCGCCCGTCGGCGCTGAAGTTGGCTTGATGATCCATAAGAGTACACCAAGCCCAATCAAAGCTAACGATATTTTGTCAACTATACTGAGGCCAGCTTCGATTGACGGTTTATTGTTTTTTGCCAGCCAGTTGCGTGTGAAACTCGGGGTCACGCGACCACCGATCAACGCTAATAACAACGCAACAATGCCGAGCCCCCAACGCAACCCCAAGCCTGCCTGCGCGATCCCGGCATACTCCAAATGCCAAACGAGGTTTCCCGATGCAAAGAGTGTAACCATCACGCCAATCGGCGCATTACGCCAATTTTTTCCCGTCAAAATCTCTCGCCATAAGATAGCGCTCATCACAAATAAAAACGATGCATCGATGGCGAGGACTAATCGCGCATCAATCACGCCAGAAAAAACTACTGCAAAGCGACCGCCTATCCACAACACAAAAATTGCAACAAGCCCGCGCCCAACAATGGGCAATCGCCCTGTCCAATTCGGTACGGCCGTCAACAAAAAACCCGCAATGATAGCTGATAGGTAGCCGTAAACCATCTCATGGCCGTGCAAGGCAATAGCGCCATAATGACCGCCAAAATCAAGCGCCCCAGCCATGAAGGCCGCCATCAACAGAGGCATCACCACAGCGATAAGCGCACCGCCAAGAAAGAACGGGCGGAAGCCAAAGCTGAAGATTGAGGGTCCGGTGTAGTTTCGTATCTGTTGGGCGGAAGTCGCTGTCATCTCACAGCCTAAATGTTTGCGTATCTATAAAATGCATACGCTACGCTGCAAAAAGCAAGGCGAAACAGTGGCTGAGACTGTAGGTCGCGCTTGTGATTAATCGTTGATATTTCCAAGATCATCGAGCGTATTTATGTTTTTAAAAGCGTTCGCATCATCCCATTCGACAGGCTTTGCTTCAACAAGTTCGGCTAATCGCTTTAATGAATGGGGCGTTTCGCTTAAAAAAGTATCGCGAATTTTTGTAAGTCTCTCACACATCCAATAAGCGAAAGTTGGATGCAGGTAATTGTCGACCTCAGCCACAGAGGAAGAACCACTGCTCGATAAACGCTCGACCAGATCGTTTGGGATAAATGGCCCGTCTACCGGCGCTGTAAAAAATCCTGTAACGTCAGGATGAACGCGCCCTAGCCAATTCGACGTCGCCAGCACGCCCGCAGCAGGCCCGCTAATACCACCCGGCTCGTCTGCAATATTTTCTATGCCCAAATCATAATCACTGCCGCCAGAGATAACGACCAGATCAACCTGATTACGCAACCTTCCATAAACATGATCAACAAGCCGGATTCCATTGAGCTTCAGGGTCGCTTTATCAGCCCCCATGCGCCGGGATTGACCACCCGCCAAGATCACACCAATGCGCATAATGCCTCTCATTTCAACCAATCCATACGAACAAGGCTATATCACATAACCACTGAAATATTTTCGTCCATATAGGCTTGGCCCTTTATGTCGCAGGAAAATTTCTGATAGGCTGGATGACGGAGCCACTCTCAACCCTTAAATCGAAATGATGCAGCCGCAAAGTACAGATACACGCAGTAAAGCACTGGTCGATCCATTTGGACGGACTATCACCTATTTGCGATTGTCCGTAACAGATCGATGCGACCTTCGTTGCACATACTGCATGCCTGAGCGTATGAAATTTTTGCCGCGTGCAGATCTTTTGACATTAGAAGAACTCGAACGGCTTGTCCGAGCGTTCATGCGGCGGGGGGTAAAGAAATTAAGACTAACGGGCGGCGAGCCTTTGCTCCGTAAAGACGTCAGCGCCTTAATTAGTAGGCTTGGCAAAGACGTATACTCAGGCGCCCTGGAAGAAATGACTGTTACGACAAATGGCGCCCAATTGGCAAAATATGCCAGCGCCCTGGCTGACGCGGGCGTGAAGCGAATTAACGTATCTCTCGATACTTTGGATCCGAAAAAATTTGAACAAGTTACAAGACGAGCGGTTCTGCATGATGTACTCACCGGCATTGAAACCGCTCAACGCTACGGCATCTCTATTAAGCTCAATGTTGTCGCTCTTAAGGATTTGAATGAGAAAGAAATTCCTTCAATTATTCTTTGGGCGCACCAACGTGGCATCGATGTCTCGTTGATTGAAATTATGCCTATGGGTGAAATTGATGCAAATCGGCTTGAACAATATCTCCCACTATCATCAGTTAAAGACAGGCTGGAGAAAGACTGGACGTTAACGCCCCTCGCCTATCGCACTGGCGGGCCGTCACGCTATGTAAAAGTAGAAGAGACCAGCGGGCGCATCGGGTTTATCACCCCTCTTACGCAAAATTTCTGTGATGGGTGCAACAGGGTGCGATTGACCTGCACTGGCAGGCTTTATATGTGCCTCGGTCAAGACGACGCTTTTGACTTCCGTACGCTGATGCGCAATGGCGCAAGCGATAACGATATTGACGACGCCATCTTGGCTGCCATTTCTCACAAGCCCAAGGGTCATGATTTCACAATCACGCGCGAGTGTTCTTCACCATCTGTCAGCAGGCAAATGTCTGTAACGGGGGGATGATGGCGTCGACACGCATTCTTTTCATGGGAAAGTTGCGAGATGTCGCTGGCGTCGGCGAACGCATAGTTGACCTGCCCGCATCGATAAATTCAGTCGGCCCACTGATAGAGTTCTTAACCCAGGGTAACGCTCCCTTGAAGGAGGCACTATCCGCCCCAGAAATCAGGGTCGCGATTGACGAAACTATTGTCGTGCATGATGAAGCAATAATAGAGCCAAATGAAATTGCCTTCATGCCTGCCTTTAGCGGCGGATAAAAACACCATGCTTCCCTCTGTCATGATTATTGATGACTTTTTGTCTGATCCCAGCGCCGCTCGTGAGCAAGCGCTCGCTTTAGACTATGACCCTCAGAATAAACGCGGAAAGTATCCGGGACACATATCAACCGAGCCACTCAATATAAAAGGGCTTAGTGAACGTGTTTCCAGATTAATTAACACACCTGTATTACCGGCGCCGGACACCATCCACGGGCATTGCCGCATTACACTCAAGGGCGACAAGGGGCGCAGCGGAGTCCATATCGATCCGGCTTTTTACTCGGGAATATTATTTTTATCGCTCCCGCAGGATTGCAAAGGCGGGACAGATTTCTTTCGCCACAAACACACAGGGTTAGAGCGCCTCCCGTCCAATACTGATGACGTCGTCAAGGCAGGCTACAGCGATATTAATGCACTCATCGAAGGCGTCGTGAACAAGGATACGTTGAGCACTACGAAATGGGAGCGCACAATGCGCATACCCATGCGTTTCAATCGGCTCATTCTTTTTAGCCCATGGATGTTTCACAATAGCGCGGCCGCTTTCGGCGTGACAAAAGAAAACGGGCGCCTCGTTAACCTTATGTTCTTTGCAAAAGCCTGATTACTAAAACGAACAATCAGAGTTCGCAAAAAAAGAGGCTGGTAAAACCAGCCTCTTTCAAAAACATTTTATCCAGCGGTAAACCTAGAATTTATATGTCATGTTAAGGAATGCGCGATTATCCCTCAGCAGTTTCTGACCGACATAGGTTTCCACTGTTGCATCAAAAGCAAGCGGGCCTTTCCTCAAACTCAGACCGCCACGCAACTCTCCATAAGAAGTGTTTTGCAGCGCCACTGGCAACGCCAGAGCAACATTCTGGGCATCCAGAAAGCGCAGATCAAAGTTTGTGTCATTGCCGGATAAACGATTGACAAAATCAACGCGCATTTCCGGATGAAGCGACCAACCTGAATATTCACCCAACTTAGCATCACCGGATAGTTTCAAGCCAACTTTAGCGTCAACACCAGCGCGACTGATGCCATCAACCGCCATCGCCAGATCGCCAGAATGGTCCTGGAAACCGCTGACACTATAAGAGGAATATTGAACACTCGCGCGAGGCGTAAGGAACATCCCGCCAATCGCAAAATTATACCCGGCCTCAACTTCACTGGCTAAAGTGACAGACCGTGTATCGAGACTACGCTCTGAAAAGTAGTCTGAATTGAGGTTGTCTTCATTAATCCTTGTACTGGCAAATGTCGCCGCACCCCCAACATACCATCCTTTTCCAAGCAGGTAGTTGCCATAAACAGACGCCATATTGCTTTCAAGATTGGCAAAGGTTCCATTCACATTCTGCATACCACTCGCATAACCCATCGCAACACCGAGGGTTGTGCGTTTGTCTAACCCATACTCAAGGCCGGAAGCCAAGTGCCAGCTGCCTTGTTCGGTATTGGTGAGGCTGTCATAAAAATCTACCGAAGAACGTGTAAAGTTCGCCGACATGAAACCGCTCATATCTTCTGGCAACAAGACGCCTTCCCAAGTTGATGACTGATAGTTGCGAGAGAAATTAAACTGGGAGCCACTCCCTTCTCTCATCTGCAAACCAGCCTGGAATGCTTCTTTCGATCCATAAATATGCATCTTCCGATCGGCAGTTTTCTTTGTGCCTAATAGTGACAAGCGATCGGTAACCAATGTCCGCATAGAAGCTGTTTGCGCTTCATCGAAACGCGCCGCCCGGCCGGCATGAGCCGCCGTCAGGTTTTGGAATGTAGAACTTAGCTCGTTTACTTCCATGACATCGATAAGCCCGTACACATTGGACAATGCGGAATAAGAACTCCCCCGCGCATTATCGAGCGCAGAACCTAGCGAGAGTGAGAAAGGATCACTGACGCCATGTCCCCTGAAGAAATCAAAGAACCGCGCTGCCCGCATGCGCGCCACAACTGAATTGGCGTTATATTCAAGCTCTGGATAAAGGATGCCAATGCGGCCGACGACATCGTCAAAAGTGTTCTCTATTCCGCCCTCAGCGGTAATGATTTCAAACCGTTGCCCCCAACGGGCGCTGTTGAAGAAGAACCCGTTGATTACCGCAGCCGTACCGCCAAGCGAGATAACACCGTCATTGTCTGCATCACCCACAACCGCAAGCTTGTCGCCACCACGACGACCCACATCGAAATAGATTAGCGACTGCGATGACAAGATCACATCCCCAGCCACCGTCAGGGTTGATTTGCCGCCAATGCCGCCGGGCGCGATAATACCCCGAACAGATGTCAGATATGTTGGGTCAAAATATCCCGAACCGGTCAGAATGCCGGAACCAAGAAACGCTTCACCGGTTTTCAAAGACCCATCGATATCAACCCAACCACCGGTTTGAGTATAATCCCCCCACACGTGCAACGAGCCATGCTTCTTAATTTGAAGATGGGCGTGACCGCCGACGTTTAATCTGTCGATGGTGATGTCGGACTTTAACTTGGTCTTGCCCCAATTGTTCAACGTCACCTCATAATAGCGCGCCTTCACGCCATTAACTGGATCCGCCACAACATTGTTCGGTACAAAGTTTGTGCTGCCCGGACCGCCCTCAATATAAACGCTGTTCGGGCCACTATCGGCGAGTGGGACACTTTCTGTTGAAAGATCAAAACAATCATCAAGGAAACAGACATTGCCAAATTGCGGCGTCTCGCCAGAAACACCCGGCGCCTCAAAACCAGGCAGAGCATTTTGCAACTCCCCATCAACGGCAATATTGTAATTCGGGTCCATGTCCTGAACCCAATGATTTGGGTTCGACCAATTAGAATTGCCTTTCTTGCTGGATGCATAGACATAGCTATTATTCGCCACAATCTCGTCCCAGAACAAGAACAGAGGCTGGTAAAAACTACTTGTTCCGTAGCTTGAAAAAGGCTGCGGACCGAAAAATCTTGATCCACCTGATAGAACGCCAACAACCACCGGCTTATCAAAAGCCTCATCAGCGACAAGCGGACCACCGGAATCCCCACCAGCTGTTGTCCCTTCCCGCGGAAGAGCTTCGCCGTCAAATAAGTCAAAATCAAACGGGTCTGAAAAACCAGGGCTATCAAAATCCGTCATATATAGATTTTGCGGCAGACCGTAGTCGCCAGGGCCGAACAACCAAATGTTACGGTCATTCAAAGACGAAAGTGATGAGATCATATTCTCCGCGATACGGCGGCGAAAATCGATTCCCAGATTGGCCCCGTCTGCACCCTGCCCGCGCGCGCCATAGCCATTAATCACGCCATGGGTTTCTTCTTCTAAGGGAGAAAACAACATCGCCCATGTCGGAATGCCGTCAGCATGAGTATCTAACGTCGCGATCGCAACATCAGCCTCCAGAAAACCGGTTGGAAGGGAGCGCTCATCATACCAAACCTGCTCAACATTATAGATATTAAAATCAACATCCGTGGCGTTCTGGGTTCCGCCATCCAGCCCCAACCACCGTCTGGCGCCTGGTCGATTGTTCGCGCTAAATCCAAAGCTGATAGGAATGCCGCCTGACGCTGCACCAAAATCGCTTGCTGCATTATCGTTGACACAATGCGCTGCAAAAATAACAGTACGCGGATTGATTAACGATCCAGTACACAGACTGATAAATCCGCTAGTCGGATCAGGTACAGACACCATCTGGCCTACGCCTGTTACATCCACCAGATCGTCCAAGGCGCCTGTAGGCGGCGACGTATCTAGAGATATATCATCCCGAACGACAATGTGAGAATAATCTTCCACCAATTGTGGCCCGCTTACCCTTCCCTGGGTGGAACTGATCGTCGGTGAATGAGTGTTGGTTCCATCTGCAATGGTCAGCTCTGTTTGAGCATTTGCAGTCGCCGTCAAAGCGGCAAGGCAAGCTACTGACGAAACGGAGATCATCAGAGAACGGGTAATTTTTGTTGTGGACATAGCACTTCCCCTCAAAAAAATAACACACTAGCTTTAGCCAGTACGAATCTAAATGCGTTAATCGTGGGCAAATCTTACCATAGTTGACGCGGGCTTTACATTGTCGGTTTGAAATATTTTCTTGCGATGTGGCGGTGCAACATTTTGCAAATCATTCTAATTTACTTGCATACATCTGAAAGATATTCAGCCTGTAGAAAAATTATCGGTGTAGAAATTTCAAAAAGCTATCTGTGATGAATAAAGACAAAACAAGCAATCCAACAATTCATGTTGTTGGATGCCATGCAGAGGGTGAGGTTGGCGACGTCGTAGTTGATGGTGTGACGTTGCCAGAAGCCGAATCACTTTGGGAACAATCACGCTTACTCGCCAAAGATACGCGGCTGAAAGATTTTTTACTCAATGAGCCGCGTGGCGGCGTGTTTCGCCATGTAAACATTATAACACCAGCGCGAAACCCAAAAGCGCAAATGGGAAACATCATCTTGGAACCGGTAACCGTGCCGCCGATGTCCGGATCAAACACCATGTGTGTAACAACCGTTTTGCTTGAAACCGGCATATTACCGATGCAGGAACCGGAAACTAAACTCACTCTGGAAATGCCGGGCGGTCTTATTGAAGTAACAGCATCATGCAAAGGCGGAAAAGTCACAAGTGTGACTTTTAATAACCTCCCCTCCTTTGTTGACAGGCTGGACATCCCGTTAGAGGTAAAAGGGTTAGGTACAATAAACACTGACATCGCTTTTGGCGGTGACAGCTTCGTAGTCGTTGACGCACGTGCGCTCGGGTTTTCGTTGAAAGAAGGTGAAGCGCGCTCACTCACGGAAGCTGGCATGGCAATAGCCGCCGCTGCACAAGAACAAATCGGGTTTACCCATCCAACCCTCAACGGCATGAACGAAATTACATTTTGCTTGCTGGCGGGGCCCGTTAATTCGGAAAATGGCAAACGCATCAGTAAGCACGCTGTCGCAATTAAACCAGGTAAGCTTGATCGCTCGCCGACGGGAACCGGTGTCTCTGCTCGCTTGGCTCTCATGCACAAACGCGGTAAAGCGTGTGTTGGCGATGAAGTTATTTTTCAATCCGTACTTGGCTCACAATTTACGGGCCGCATTCAAAAAGAAGTAATACTAGCGGGCCGCGATGCAATTATAC
>BQJH01000051.1 GCA_021604605.1 Hyphococcus sp. | reverse complement strand
CGCGCAAACGCCCGGCGACGGCGAAGGACGAGGAAACTTATCAGACGGTTTTTGCCAAGACCGAAGGCTCGGTCGCGGCGCCGACGGCCGGATTACACTTTACGGAGAGGTTGCTGAAGGGGCTGTCCGATAAGGGCATCGAGCAAATGTCTGTCACTTTACATGTAGGTGCGGGTACATTTTTACCCGTCAGTGTTGACGATACGGCTGACCATAAGATGCACAGCGAGTGGGGGAAGATCACTGCGGGTGAAGCAGAGCGGATCAATCAACATCGCGCAAGAGGCGGGCGTGTTGTTGCCGTGGGGACGACGGCGCTACGGTTGTTGGAGAGTGCGGCGGATGAAAGCGGGGTCATCCGTCCCTTTTCCAGCGAAACGGATATCTTCATCACACCCGGCTATCATTTTCGCGCGGTTGACCTTTTGCTGACAAATTTTCACCTGCCGCGCTCAACATTATTTATGTTAGTGTGCGCCTTTGCGGGAACGGAGCAAATGAAGAACGCATACGCCCATGCGATTAAAAATGAATACCGTTTTTATTCTTACGGCGATGCCTGTCTGCTAGAGAGATATGATGGCTGAAATTCCTTTTGATGATTTTCTAAAAGTGGATATCCGCGCCGGGACAATTGTTGACGCGCAGGATTTTCCCAAGGCGAGAAACCCGGCCTGGAAAGTGTGGGTCGATTTTGGCCCTGAGATCGGCATTAAAAAATCCTCGGCGCAGATCACGGTCCACTACAAAAGAGAAGAACTGATAGGAAAGCAGGTGGCGGCGGTGGTCAATTTTCCACCACGCCAGATCGCAGACTTTATGTCAGAAGTGCTGGTGCTTGGGTTTTCTGACGAAGAAGGCGCGATAGTGTTGCTACAGCCTGAACGCGCGGTCCCCAATGGCGGGAGAATGCATTGATCGATAATTTTTCCTTTGACTGTGCGGCGGCGGACGGGCCAGCGCGCACCGGCGTAATCAAGACGCCGCGTGGGGAGATAAAAACCCCGGCGTTTATGCCTGTCGGGACGGCCGGCGCCGTCAAAGCCATGTTCCCTGAAGATGTACGCGCCACTGGCGCTGATATCGTTCTCGGCAATACTTATCATCTGATGTTGCGTCCCGGTGCGGAACGGGTGGCGTCGCTTGGCGGTTTGCATAGTTTCATGAACTGGCCGCACCCGATCCTGACTGACAGCGGCGGTTTTCAGGTCATGTCGCTTTCCAAGCTCCGTAAGCTGACAGAAAAGGGCGTCTCTTTTCAGTCGCATATTGACGGTTCAAAACATATGTTGACGCCGGAGCGCTCGATCGAAGTTCAGTGTCTCCTTGGCGCTGATATTCAAATGCAGCTTGATGAATGTCCGGCGATACCGATTGCCCATGAAGATGCGCGAGAGTCGATGTTGCTGTCAGTGCGCTGGGCTCAACGCTCCAAAGATGCGTTTGAGAAGCTGGCGAAACCGGGACAGGCTTTGTTCGGCATCGTGCAAGGCGCCAATTACGAAGACCTCCGCCGGGAGAGCCTCGACAAATTATTGGAGATCGATTTTCCGGGCTACTCGGTTGGCGGCCTCGCGGTGGGCGAGGGGCGCGAGGAGATGTTCCGCGTTTTAGAATTTACGACCCCGCATATGGATGCGGGCAAACCGCGATACCTCATGGGCGTCGGAAAGCCCGCAGATATCGTCGGGGCTGTCGCGCGGGGGATCGATATGTTCGATTGTGTCCTCCCGACCCGGTCGGCGCGCCATGGTCAGGCATGGACCAACGCCGGGCCGGTCAACATCAAGAACGCGCAATTTGCTGATGATCCTGAGCCGCTTGACCCATCAAGTGACTGCCCGGCGAGCCGGGATTATTCCAAAGCCTATCTGCATCACTTGTTCCGGGCGGGGGAATATCTCGCGCCGATGCTGCTGACCTGGCACAATCTACAATATTATCAGGGCCTTATGGCGGGAATGCGAGACGCCATCGCGGCTGGTCGGTTCGGCGCTTTTGTTGAAGATTTCAAGCGCGCGACCGGCGAAGAAATTGTCTAAAAAAACAAGGCCGAAGGGGCGCAGAATCGGTTGACCGGGCGACAGAGGCTCACTATGTTCCGCCGCTCCAAAGGGTCGCCGCCTATGCTTGATCGTATGATCTTTGCCTCGGGCGGCTTTTCTTTGTAGTTTCCGGCGTTTCGCCTTGTAGCGCTATGTCGGAGGTGAGTGGGCCCTTAGCTCAGCCGGTAGAGCAACTGACTTTTAATCAGTAGGTCGATGGTTCGAACCCATCAGGGCTCACCAATAAATGAAACAATACCAACAATTTGGGATTTTTCGTTCAAAACTCCTTTTTCCGAAATGGGGATTGGGTCACATTTTGGGTCACAAATTGAAAACATACATGCTTGACGGTGAGTTGGTGGAAGAGCGGGAAATAGATATTTGGCACAATCACGGTCAGAAATCTGACGTTGCGCGTAAGCACTATTTATGGGCGGAGTACAAAGCGCTAAAAACCCGAGTCGTAGGGAAGGTTGATGAGTTTCTCAATACCGTAATAAAATAATCCGTGAGAATGATTGGCTTCCGAATAGTAGGTGCGATTGTGTGTTTCGCGAGGAAGTCCCGCTACGGACGTCAATCGAAGTCGTAAGTTTGCGTTCTTCCACGATGGTCGGTGGTGATGTTGCCGCGCCCGTCATTAACAAATCGCAGTGTCTGCAACATTCGTATATTGATTAAGTCTGCTGAAGCAGAATGGGTTATTCAGCTCCGAAGCCGGCGGGGCCGCTGAGTAAGAAAAAGCTTTCGGATGTGAAGTTTACCCCTTCGTAGGTTGTAGCTGTATCTAAATTCTCAAATAAAGCAATAAGTCCATATTCTCCATTATACACAAACAATAATTCGCGACTATCGGGCTCATCTTCTGCAACACCTTTAATGACCCAAAAATCTGACCGTGTTTCTTGCCAAAATAGATCTAGGTTATCGACAACTGAGAATTGTACGTCATTCAGCTTCCATCGGGCGTTTTCATTAAGAGCAATGCTTTTCGGAACGGCAAAGTAATAAATAAAGTACCCATTCCCATTGGAAGCAAAAAAACAATGGTACTCTGGGTTTGAACTTGCCGTACACATGCCCGCGTCAAACACGAATTCGCCCACAAAAAAACTAGCACGATCAGATTCAACATCGATCATAATATCGATATATGGGTTGATCATATTTCCATAAACATAAATTTTAGAATCGTTGTTTTCATGGGGTTGGGTCGCACATGCTTGACAAAAAGTGAGGATGTAAATACTTAGCAAAATGGTGGATAATTTTTTCATTAATTTTGCCTTTGTCTACTAAATTCAAACCGAATTCTCAGCCTCTTTGCTTTATCCGTATTACCAGCTTGTGTGTCTTTTTGATAGTTATCTAAATTTCCTCGCGGGTTATTAAAAGCGGTTTCGCCAAAATCAGCGCAACGAGGTCACAACTTCTGCTACGTTTGTTGTTGTGCGGTAGAGAAATCTCATGAAAAAATCCAATACCGATAAGGCAGATGCATATTTCCTGCGCGGACTTGAGTGTGAGGAGGCGGGAGATATTGATCGAGCCCTCAAGTACTACCGCAAAGCATCGAGGCTTGGCGTTCCTCAAGCTCAATGTAGTTTGGGCACATTATATGATGATGTTATCAAACCTGATAACCCTCAAAAAGCGGTCTACTGGTATAAAAGGGCAGTCAAGAATGGGGATTCGATGGCGGCTTATAATTTAGCGATACATTATCGGAATTTAAGCAAACCGAAATGGCATAAATTCTGGATGAGAAAAGCTGCTGCCATGGGCGACGAAGACGCCAAAAGTGAAATAAAAAACTTGTAGCAGCATAGACAACAGTTCCTTAGGACGCCTTGCGTCCATGGCTTAATGGGCCATACTTGGTTTATCCGCTGTGTTGAAGGGTAAATTGAGCGAACAAGAAATAATTGCTCTTAAAGTGAGTTTAGGTCAGCTTAAAACTTCAGCAGGTAGGAAAGAGCGAAAACGCCGAAGAAAACTACGCGACATACAAGACGAACAGCAACCGTTCAGAGTAGTTTCGAGCCGTCGACGAGGCTTTGTTTTCGTGACCGACCCCTAAGTGAGCAAAGCATATATTAAAAGGAGTTATCCAATGCGTAAACCAAAATCTTATACATTGATTATTGTGTTGGCGTTGTTGAGTTTTGGGTGTGTGTCGAAAACTAGCGTTGAGGCAACAACTACTATCGAAAAAATACTACAAGACGCTGAAAAATTTGATGGTGAGACAGTGTCGGTTAGAGGGTATTTTGTATTTGATTTTGAGGATAGTAATTTATACTCATCGAGAATAGCCTATGAAGATTTTGATACCGACCAGTGTATATCTTTACCCTATAATTATAGGCTTTCAAGTTGGCAAGAGAGGGATCACAGGATTGGAATTGTGACAGGAGTTGTTGATGCAACACTTTGCGGCGGTCGCGATATTGACACGGAAGGTGACGTTGTTTGCATTGGATTTTGTAATAAAGTCGGGTTGATAAACGCCAAAATCCAACTAACTCAGTGAGTTTTTTATTTAGCGAAATAACAGCTGGGCAGTAATTTTGCGAGACCAAAACTGGCCGCCCCATCAGGGCTCACCAATAAACTTCATGTAATAGTCAGTTGGGTGTATAACGCTTTGGCGTCTATTGGCTCTGGGTCGTCGGAATAATTACAACTACGACATCAAGCCCCGCAATGATAATCGCGGCCTTGATGGCGCCTTGCGCCCATGGCTTAATGGGCCATACTTGCTTTTATCTGCTGCGTTGAGAGGTCACTGGTGATGAGAACGAATTTTGAGAGACTGCTTTCATTAGTTTTGTTTGTTGTTGTCAGTGTTTTTCCGGTTAACGCGTATGCCAATTCCAATCAGAAAATGCTGGATGCCGTATCAACGACGATAGAGCAGATTTGCAAACCTGTCGTTGCTGAAGGGCAATCATTTTCTGATGCGTTTAGTAAAAGCTCGGCTTCATATGAGGATATATCTCAAAACGGGGAAGCGGCGTTATTTTTAACGGTAGATGGCCCCCAGGGGCTTTTTGTGAACCAAAGGCCAGGTCAAAGTTCAAGCTGTGGCATATTATTCGGGGTGCCAGATGATTCTTATGTAAAGCCTGCTGTCAGTTCTGTTTTAGATGCTTGGGGATGCCCTGCTTCCACTGTGGCGACCCCGGTAGAAACGACCCTGTTATATAAATGCCCTGACGTCGATGTGAAATTGGATATCTTTGAATCGCAATCAGAGATCGCGCTCGGATTTCGGTTTGAAAAACCTTAGGCGACTATCGAGTTTAGTGGCCTTCCAGTGGCGATTTTTTGCCCTGCGCTCATAAACCGTTAGAGTGCGCTCATGATAAAAGTTCAAGAAGCGTCATTTGACCCCGGTGAGGTCATAAATGAAGTGACCAAGGCGTCAGAGGGCGGTGCAGTGGTCAGTTTTCTGGGGCAGGTGAGGGCGGAGGATTGCGCCGGGACGGATGCAGTCACGGGTCTTTATCTGGAGCACCATCCGACGATGACAGTCGCCTCAATCCAGAAAATCGTTGATGAAGCGAGGGAGCGCTGGGAGACCGAGCAGATACGCGTCATCCACCGGGTCGGGACATTAAAGCCGGGTGAGCCGATTGTCTTGGTTTGCGTGAGTGCGGCGCATCGGCGCGCGGCGTTTGAAACGGCTGATTTCCTCATGGATTACTTGAAAAGCCGCGCATTATTCTGGAAAAAAGAGATGCGCGTCAGTGGGTCAGAATGGGTTGAGCCGCGAGCCGAGGATTATCAAGATGCGGATCGATGGGCGCGCCAGAAGCAAGGCGACAATTGAATGCATGGAATAGACGATAGCCGCAAATTTAAACCCGTCCGCATTGCGGTGTTGACGGTTACCGATAGTCGTACGGCGGCAACTGATACGTCAGGCGACTTACTGGCGTCTCGCGTAAAAGACGCAGGTCACATATTGGCGGCCCGCGATCTTGTTGCAGATGATCCTCAAATTATCGCCGCAACAGTGTCCGCCTGGATTACAGACCCAAGCGTCGAAGTTGTCATCTCAACAGGCGGTACGGGGTTGACCGGGCGTGACGTCACGCCTGAAGCCATCCGGCCATTATTTGAAAAAGAGATTGAAGGGTTCTCGGTGATCTTTCATCAGGTGAGCTTTCAAAGCGTTGGCCTGTCGACATTGCAGTCACGCGCAACCGCAGGCCTGGCGAACGGAACTTTTATTTTCGCATTGCCGGGATCAAACGGCGCCGTCAAAGATGGGTGGGATAAGGTTATTTCTCACCAGCTTGATTCAAGACACGGGCCTTGCAACCTTGTTGAGCTGATGCCGCGTTTGATGGAAAAATAATAGGCTTATGGGCGGTGATCTAACACATTTTGATAAAACCGGCCGCCCAAGGATGGTCGATGTTTCGGGAAAGGCGTCGTCCGCCCGTACGGCAACGGCGTGCGGCTATGTAGTTTTCTCCCCGCAGGCTTATAAGATTGTTTGCGATGGCGGCGTTAAAAAAGGAGACGTCGTTTCAGTTGCCGAACTGGCGGGGATTATGGGCGCGAAGCGCACCAGCGATCTTATTCCTTTGTGTCATCCCTTATACATATCTGGCGTGTCGGTGAAAATTGAGCGCGATGATGCTGAGCATCGGTTTCAGGTCACGGCAGACGTCAGAACGGATGGCGCAACCGGCGTTGAGATGGAAGCGCTGACGGCGGTGATGACAGCATGTCTCACAATTTATGACATGGCCAAAGCTGTCGATAAATCGATCATGATTACGGATGTGGTATTGCTTGAAAAAACCGGCGGTAAGTCAGGTGATTATGTTCGTAAAGAATAGGCGCGCGCGCCCATGCTGAGCGTCGATGAGGCAATTCATGCGACCCTTAAGGATGCAAATGCGTTAGGCGTTGAGCGTGTTCCCTTAACGGCTCTGCCGGGCAGGGTCGCGGCGTCGGATGTCATAGCCAGGATCACGCAGCCGCCATTTTCAGCTTCAGCCATGGATGGTTATGCAGTTCGTTTTCAGGATGCGCAAAAAAATGCGCGATTGAAACTGGTCGGTGAGACGCCCGCCGGATCAATGTCTTCTTCGAGTGTAAACGAAGGTGAGGCGGTTCGGATTTTTACTGGGGCGCCGGTTCCTGATGGTGCCAATCATGTTGTCATTCAAGAAGATACAAAACGCGAAGGCGATGAGGTTCTGATCACTGAGGCGCAGGATCGCGCCCGCAACATCCGTCAGGCGGGTGTCGACTTTCACGAAGGCGATGTATTGGTGCAGGCAGGTGATGTGCTGCATGAGATTCATGGCGCTATCATCGCCGCCGCGAATATCCCTGAGGTAGAAGTGTTACGCCGTCCGCGTGTTGTGGTTTTTTCGAATGGAGATGAGTTAAAAGAGCCGGGTACAGATTTACAGTTTGGTCAAATCATTAACTCCAATCACTACGCCCTTTGCGCCATGATCAATAAGTGGGGCGGGCAGGCGGTCTATATTGGACGCGCGCCAGATGATCGTGCTGCTGTAAAAAGTTTTTTTGAAAAAGCTGAAGGCGCAGACATCATCGTCCCGGTTGGCGGCGCCTCTGTGGGCGATTATGATTTTGTCAAATCCGCTTTTGATGATGCAGGCGGTAAACTAGTTTTTGAAAAAATTGCAGTCAGGCCAGGAAAGCCAACCTGGTTTGGGCAGCTCGGTAATGCAAAAGTGCTCGGTCTGCCGGGCAACCCAGCGTCAGCGATTGTTTGCGCAGCACTGTTTATTCAACCGCTAGTGCGCCGGCTTGCTGGGTTTCCTCAAGGAGCGTCTTTGTCGTTGAGGAAGGCCAGACTGGCGGAGGACCTTGGCGCCAATGGTGGGCGTGAAGCCTTTTTACGCGCCGCCATGACAACAGGACAGGATGGCGCTCTTATGGTGTCATCAGCGCCCAATCAGGATAGCTCTCTGCTTCTGCCGTTCGGAAAGGCAAATGTGCTGATCCGGCGGCTTGCTAATGCGCCTTCAGCCCAAAAAGGCGACGAAATCGACATTGTGCAGCTGCGATAAGCTTCACTATATGATGTGGTTTGACCTTGACGGCTCAACCGGTCAATTTGCGCCCAGTATTCTGTCAAATGTTCGATTCGGGAGATCAAGTAATGAAGAATTTTTATCGCATAGCGCCGAAAGCCTTGTTCGGGGCTGTGCTGGCGGGTGGTCTGATTGGGTGCGGCGGGGCGTCTGAAAAAGAGACTGAAGCAACCACAGAAATGACCTCAAGCGAGACGATTGTTGATGAGACATTATTGCCGGTCGTGCCGGAAGCAACGATCGATGAAGCCGGTTTGAGAGCACGAATTGCAACACTTGCGTCAGACGAATTTGAAGGGCGGGCGCCAGCTACGGCAGGTGGGCAGAAAACTCGTGATTACCTTATCCAGCAAATGACTGACATTGGTCTGTCACCAGCAAACGGCGATAGTTTTGAACAACCTGTCCCACTGGTTGAGGTTTCTCTTGATCCAGTGCGTTCAACAATGACGCTGGGCGGCGTGACGCCTGCATACGGATCGGAAGCGGTCTTCTGGACAAAGCGCGTCGTAGAAGAAGCATCATTCTCAGACAGCGACCTTGTGTTTGTTGGCTACGGTGTCGTGGCGCCGGAATATGGTTGGGACGATTATGCGGGCATCGATGTCACCGGCAAAACCGTGGTGATGCTGGTCAATGATCCTGGTTATGCGACGCAAGACCCTGATCTCTTTAACGGCAACGCCATGACATATTACGGTCGCTGGACTTATAAATATGAGGAGGCTGCGCGTCAGGGCGCAGCTGGCGCGATTGTCATTCATCAGACGGCGCCGGCCTCCTATGGGTGGGGTGTTGTTGAAGGCGGATGGACGGGACCACAACTGGATCTTGAAAGGCCGGACGGCGGCGCGTCACGTGTGGTGATGGAAAGCTGGATACAGGAAGACGTTGCAAAAGATTTGTTTGCACGCGCCGGAGAAGATTTTGATGCAGCCCTTGAAGCGGCTAAAACCAAAGGGTTTAAGCCTTTTGCGCTAGGTGATTTGAAAGCCTCCGCAACAATCGTCAACACCATCCGCAATAGTGAATCGGCCAATGTTGCCGGTGTATTGCGTGGGTCCGAACGGCCTGATGAGTATGTCCTCTATATGGCCCATTGGGACCACCTTGGTCGCAATGATGCGAATACAGATGATCCGATTTCTAATGGCGCCGTGGACAACGCAACCGGCACAGCGGGTATTTTGTCAATCGCAGAAGCTTTTGCCGCCAATGAAACACCGCCTGAACGTTCGGTGATGTTTGTTGCGGTGACGGCGGAAGAGTCCGGGCTGTTGGGGTCGGCTTATTTCGGTGAAGATCCGCTGGTTCCTCTTGGGCAAATTGTTGGAGGGATCAATGTGGATGCAATCATCCCTACGCCGCGGGCTAAAGATGTCGTTGTGGTTGGATATGGGTCATCGGAGCTGGAAGATATATTAAAAATAGCGGCTGAAAAACGCGGACTTTATATCCGACCTGATCCAAGCCCGGAACGCGGCGGATTTTATCGGTCCGACCATATTTCTTTATCGAAAAAAGGCGTACCGATGATCTATGCGGATAGCGGCATTGATCTGTTTGAGGGCGGCGAAGAAGCCGGTAAACCTTACGGCGAAGACTATGGCGCCAACAGATACCATAAGCCTGCTGATGAGTACCAGGAAGACTGGAATATGGAGAGCATTACTTCAACCGCTGACCTTTTCTATGAAGTCGGCGCTATGCTCGCATACTCTAACGATTGGCCGAACTGGTATGACGGCAATGAGTTCCGCGCCTTGCGAGATGCGCAGCGCGCTGAATAACAACTTTTACAATGGGAGGTGAGATCACGATTTTGATTTCACCGCCTATTTTGTTTGGCCCCACAACCGACCACGCCTAGAATAAGCGGGAGGGTATTTCCCCTTTATTTCCAGGTGCTCACCATGATTACAGAACCGCTTATTGCTATTGCATTATGCATTGTTCTGTACGGTGCATTTTCGGCTCAGCTCTCAAAATCAATTATTTCGGCGCCGATGTTGTTCATGCTCGTTGGACTGTTGGTGGGGCAGGCCGGGCTGGGTTTGATCAATATTGATATTGAAAATGAAGTTCTTGAAGGCTTTGGTGAATTAACGCTTGGTTTTATTCTCTTTGCGGATGCAGCTTCAACCAATAGCCGAAAACTGGCGCTGGACTATCGCATCCCAAGGCGGTTGTTGTTGGTATCGCTACCACTCACAATGTTGTTTGGAACTCTTGTTGCGATCGGTCTTTTCCCAAATCTTTCATGGCAGGAGGCAGCATTAATTGCAGCCATTTTGGCGCCAACGGATGCAGCGCTCGGCTATGCGGTGGTGACAAGTGAGCATGTGCCGGAGCGCATTCGCCAGGGCATACTGGTAGAGTCCGGTTTAAATGATGGCCTTGCATTGCCCGCAGTTTTGTTTTTCGCCGCGCTCGCTTTCAGCGCGATGCAAGGCGAGGCGCAAGGGCTTAGCTATTGGCTCGGCTTTACGGCCAAGCAGATCATTATTGGCGGTGTGTTTGGGATTGTGGCCGGAGCGGCGCTTGGCAAGGCTGTACATTATGCGGACGGTAAAGGGTGGATCAGTCATGAGTTTCGTAATCTGACTTGCATTGGTGTTGCGATATTGATCCTTCTTGGGGCAGAGCTTGCTGGGGGTAATGGATTTATCGCTGCTTTTGTTGGCGGTCTTGTTTTTGGCAGTTTCTGTAAAGAACGCACCGGTTCGATGACGAGTTTTGTGGAAGAAGAAGGCCAACTTTTCAGTTTAATTATTTTCTTCTTCTTTGGGGCGGTCTTGCTTCCTTCTGCGTTAGAATATTTTACAGCCGTTTGTATTCTCTATGCGCTGCTGAGCTTAACGGTCATTCGCATCGTCCCGACGGTGGTTTCTTTGATCGGGCTAAAGTTAAGCTTGCCGTCATCGCTTTTCATGGGGTGGTTCGGCCCGCGCGGGCTGGCGTCGATCTTATTCTTGTTGATTGCCGTCGAGCATGAAGAGATGGGTAGGCTCACGGAGATAGAGGCTGTGGTTTATGTCACGGTCTTTTTGAGCGTGATCCTGCATGGGGCGAGCGCCGCGCCTTTATCAAAACTGTATGGGAATTCTAAAGCGGCGCAAGCTGATGGCGCGGTAACACCCGCAAGTTAGATGCGTCGATAAGCGCTCGTATCAGCACGAAACTGTATCAGATCGCCCACGCGAACGATCTCGCCTTCTGCTTCAACCGGGTCAGCGACAAGGGGCAGAATGTCTTTCGGCATCGGGTCGCCGGCCGCATCTGTCATCAGCATAATTTGCTCGCGGCCGTCACGGCTGCGAACCCAAAAACTCGGCGGAATGCCGCCGCGAATACAAAGGCTCGCGCAAGCTTTATGTGTTTTGCCACGGCCGGGCCGCATAACGCCAAAGAAGCATTTTGAATCCATAATCGTTCCGGCAAGGCGCGCCGATCCAAGGCTTTCGATGGTTGGTGCGGCCAGCGCAGTATCTACAGGTCCATCTACAGAGGCTAACCATTCTTGCGCGAAGGGAGGAACCTCCAGCATCTGATGGTCCTTGCGCTGTATAAGAACGCCTGACGCCGTGACGGCTTCTGCAGCACGGTCGCGCCATTCAAGTGCTGAGGTGCACTTTCCTATCGCGACGATCAGCACAGTGCGTAATCCAAATGGTGCGTTGGTGTCTGCGAACCGGATCATGGGATATGGATGATGGGTGAGAACACCTGTCACACTATGCGTTGTATTTGTGAGCCATGCGCCGGCTCCCGGGTCGTCGAGATTTTTTGCAATCAACCAACTTGCGCCGGATGTTCCCGCAAAAGCGAGTGGCAACGCGCCGAGGAGAAAGCGTCGGTCAACTTTTGGCGCCGGCGCCCAGCCTATGAACATGTCGCCAGTGGTTTTTTTACTTGGATCAAGGATACCTTCAGCAAGGCTCATGATGCAGGCGCTCCTGATTGGGAAATGATCGCAGGTGTTGTGCGTGTGCCGGGTGGGTTCGGTTTTGGGTCAACAAACACACGGTCATTTTCGATCTTCACATTGTATGTTGCAATTTTCTCTGTGAAAGGCGGCGGGGATACGCCATCATCCGGGCGGTATTGCCATCCATGCCAGGGGCAGGTGATGCAACCGTCAATGACGCGGCCTTCACCAAGCGGCCCGTTTTGGTGTCGGCAAGCATTGGTAACGGCGGAGATTTTATCGTCATAGCGAAAGACCGCGACGCGATCCCCCTTTGGCAGCGATGCGATCACAGCGCGCATATTTGGAATGCTTGTCGGCGCACCAACATCAATCCAGCCCTTGGCCTTTAAGGACTTCATCGCACTATCGGCGCCCCATTCCTTGAGGCCGGTGAAAAGATGCAAACTGGAAACAGTAATGAATGTAGCCGCCGTCATGATTGGGTAGACGATTGATTTTTCCGTCATCAGGGCGCCCAGAACAATGTGAAAAACAAGCAACACATAAGCCGGATAAACCAGCATATGCAGCGCTTTCCACACAGGAGCCGATAAATTGTTCAGCCAGAAGTCGTGGCTGGTCGCGGCCATAACAAACAAAACGACAAAGGCGCCCAGCCCCAAAACTTCAAAGGGAAAGCCGGGAATGGAATCATAAAGGGGATTACTGACGAATAGAGAAACGAATGGATTTAGCGGCCCGCCGCCATGATACCAGATCAAAGCGAGACCAAAATGCGCCCCCGACACCATAAAAGTGATGACGCCGAGATGGCGCCGATTATAAAGCATCGGTAAAAATCGCGGGCTAATTCTGGCAAGGGGGCCGATAAGCAATATTATTGTCAACATCGTGAACGCTGTTACGCCGAGGGCGCGGATCAATAAGATCACGAGATCAGCGCTGTGGCCATTGGGCCGTATCTGTAGGCCGATAAATATAAAAATGCCGATGAAGACAATGATCGCCGTAACAACATAAAGATCATATGCGATCTTGTTTTTATTCCATTGCACCGCTTGATATTGATGTCCCATTACGGCGCCTCCGGTGAAGTTTCTATTTCCTCAATAGAGGACGGCAATTCACTGTAAGGTGTTGCCGGGCGCATCGTCCAAAAATAGTAAGCGGCTATAACCGTTACCGGGGTGAGTATAAACCATGTCAACAGATGCAGCCGACGGTGAGGACGTTTCATTTCAATT
>BQJH01000050.1 GCA_021604605.1 Hyphococcus sp. | reverse complement strand
AGCGCACATTTTGGGAGAAATCCCCTCCCGAGCGTTCCTGCGGCGCAGCAATCGCTTGAGCTGAAAAGCTCAAAAGTAATGCTAAAATGCCAAAACCGGCATTAAGGATTTGTTTAGGATCGGGACACATGCCACGGGCTGTCGCAAATCCCGCGCCGTTGGCAGATTTTCTGGGACTTATGGCCTCACGATCTCTTTATTTCCTTGTCATCGCCAAAAAAGCCATGTTGATAGAGGTGGGGCGAATGTAGTGAGGGCAGTTCGGAACAAATGTCTTTGTTCGGCGACTTTAAGATTGACGGTAACCAATTGGTGGCCAAGGAAACCGGCGCCGAGATCCCGCTGACGGTCGATTTCGCGCGGGATGTGTGGCGGTTCGCCAGCTTCATTGGTATCGTTAACGCTGTTCGCGCCAGCCGCATCGTAAAGGGACGCGAACCGCGCGCGCGCATTTCCTTCTTCCCGAAAAAGCCACGCTCCTATTATGCGATCTGGCCCGTGTGTCAGCTGGCCGACGTTAAGATTGTCGACGATCCAGCAGAAGCGGATTTGCATTTTTATTTTGAAGACCGCGAGTTTATGATCGCGCCGCGTGAAGCCCCGAGCACAAAACCCGCTTTCAATGTCGGTTGCTTTGACATCAGAAAAAGCGTTGTCGCCCGCATTTTTGAAGAAACCTTCGGTTACAGCCTGGAAGTAGATCCGCGCACCCATCAAGGCGTTGCCGTTGAGAAGTCAGAAGCCAACGGCAAGCATGACGGGCGCATGATCACCTGCCCCATCGAGGCGCCAGCACAGGGCAAGGTTTATCAACGGGTGATTGAAAATACCTTTGACGGCTCGGAGCATATCGATATTCGCACGCCGATCGTCGGCAACCAGATCCCGTATGTTTTTCTAAAACGCCGCAACCGTGAGAACCGATTTACCAATGACAATCACCGGGTCGATCTGGTGGATACGAACGCCATGTTGTCGCGCGAAGAGCAGGAAAAAATTATCGCCTTCGCCAGAGGCATGGCGATGGACTTTGGCGGGCTCGATGTTCTGCGCAACCGCGATGACGGACGCATCTATATTGTCGACGCCAACAAAACTGACATGGGCCCGCCAGCAGCCATGCGCGGACCAGACAAGCTGAAGGCCATGCGCGGCCTAGCGGATTCCTTTGCTCATCTCGTTGATGGAACCATCAACGGCTTAAAATGAATTTCTTCTCAGTATTGAAGTTCTTTTTAGTGATACTTGCAGGTTTTGTTTTTATACTGGCTGCAGCTTTCCTTGCTGTTAATATCATATTTGGCACACACCCTAGTGACAAAAAAATGATATCTACTTTCGCAAAGCACGAAGCATCTTTCGAGAAGCTTTCTAAAATGTGCTACGAAGACCAATATGACGTAATTCTTGATGACAAAGAATGGAAATTCGCAACCACTATCGAACATCAATCACGATTGTCATCAAGCCGACGTGCTGAGTATCGCGCCCATTTTAATAAAATTGGCATCGTGCATGATGTTCAATGCTACAATAAAACAGTGACGTTTTGGGCGCACAGCTGGGGGCTGTCCATATCAGGCCATCGAAAATTTTATGTCTACCGTCCAAATGATCTCGAAACTACGCCTGTTGTTGATTCGCTTGACGGCAAACTTGAATATAATGAGTCAATAGGCGCAACCTGGGCATACAGAAATATCGAGGGCGAGTGGTATTTAGCATATTGGGGATTTTAGGGTCCTTACCCCGTGAAAAGCTCATAAACTATGGCCATTATCCCTTTCGTCAAAGATATCGACTTCACGCCCGGCGAACCCGATCAGGTTTTGCCCGGCGTGCGCCGTGTGATCGCCAACAACCCGGGGCCTTTCACTTATACCGGCACCGGGACGTACATTATCGGCGAAGGCGATGTTGCGGTGATTGACCCCGGCCCCAATGACGTTGCGCATCTTGACGCGCTTCTTGCCGCGACAAAAGGCGAGCGCGTCACGCACATCTTAATCACGCACACGCACTCCGATCATTGCGGCGGCGCGCACGACTTTGCAGAACGAACTGGCGCCCCGATCTTCGGCTTTGGACCGCACCCGGTAAAAAGTGAAAAGCATGATGCGCCAGCCCTTGATGAAGGCGCCGACTATTCTTTTAAACCCGATGAGATCATTGCCGATGACGCCATAATTGAAGGCAAGGACTGGCAGGTTGAAGCCGTCCACACGCCGGGTCATTTATCCAATCATTTATGCTTTGCCCTCGCGTCAGAAAAAGCACTCTTTACCGGCGACCATATGATGGGCTGGGCGACAACGGTTGTCGCGCCGCCGGATGGCGACATGACCGCTTACATCGAGAGCCTTGATAAACTGCTGGCCCGCGATGATGAAATTTATTTCCCGACCCATGGCGCCCCGATTAAAAAACCGCACCGGTTTGTCCGCGCCGTGAAAACCCACCGCCTGATGCGTGATGCGCAGATCATCTCACAGATCGAAAAAGGGCGTACAACGATCAAAGAGATCGTGCCTGTTATGTATGGCGATGTTGATAAACGCCTCCACGGTGCGGCGTCGCTGAATGTTTTGGCGCACCTTATCCGGCTGGTGCAAACGGGCGCTGTCACTTGTGACGGCGAACCGGCCATGGGGTCGGTTTATCGGCTTGCAAGCCCGTGATGTCCTGACTGGAATAATGGCAATATTCTAGTTTCGTTGTTGGGTTCAATCGGTCGGCGCAACGCTTATTCTTTGAAGGCAAAGAAGGAATGATTAAAAGATGGCTAGAAGGGCCGTTTCATTTCATCGCGCCCACTAGTGACCGTCTAATGTATCGCCGCTTTCTTTATAGTAGTTGCCGTTTAATCTTTCATCGAGCTTTCTCGCCTCATTTAATATCTTACTAGATTCTGTATAATTTTGCTCTGAACAAAATTCTCTCAATAATTCAGAAATATAGACAAGCTGTCGAATTTTAGTTCCCGCTACTGGGCCTTGGGCATAGCCTGCATAATTTGTTGGGTATCCAAAAGGATCGAAATAGTCCTCATTGAATGCAAAGTGATACGTGTAGCCACGATGAAGTTTTCGAGGTTGTTTTTCAGAATACCTTGTTTGCAATAGTGCTTTTTTCCAAACATTGAGTATGGCTTTGGCAAAATCTGGTTCAATTTTCTTCTCACACCTGTACAAACCAACCTCATCTCTCGAGGCTGGCAACTTGGTTTTCAATTCTATAATAGCCTGCCGATCAATTTCCTCAGATCCATCTTCTCGCAACACTTTAATCGCTCCCCTTTCCAACTCTTCGAGGTGTTCGAAATCAGACAAGCTATGTTCGAATTTCAAGTACAATAGATCATAAGTTGGATTATATGGTGGCGCTTGCTCCGTAATCGAAACTGGTGCGATTTCAATATTTTCTCGTATGGCTATTGCGTATTCAGGTTGTCCGCTAGGATACACTAGTACGCGCGCTCTAATATGAGGATCGAACGCCTCTTCAAATCGCTGAAATACGTATTCATCCGGCAACAAGACGGCATTACTGTAGTGAGAGGCTTCTGGCCAAAGGTGATCACTATCTTGCGCATACGCATGTGTGTAAAAGCCAGCAATAATCAATAATACAAAAGAAAAGTGGCGCATAATTATTCCCCTTTTCCAGAAGAATATAGAATTACAATCTGATGACTAGTCTTGACCAGACTCATGTAGCGCCTCTGATCGCAAGGCCGGGACGCCGAAAGCAAAACTGAAAACCATTCCAACAAGCTTTAAAATTTCAACATGTAATGCAGACCTGATAGAGTTGGCGGCAGAACAACTGGTTGATGATCTTTTATCTCAGAAGAATGACGCAGATGCTGCAATGATGACCAATTAGTTTGGTTATGAGTTGAGAATAATGAAACCGCTAAGCTGCCGCGATTGTGGTTTCAGCTTTCGACGGTCCAACCGCGTGGCGATAAAGGTGCCAGCTGGCGTGGCCGACAATCGGCAACACCAAAAACAGACCAAGAAGGCCGGTCGCAACAGACAAGCCCATCGCCAGGCCGATCGTGCCGCACCAGACAATCATCGATAACGGATTAGATTTGACAACCCGCACGCTCGTGATCATCGCCGTGATAAAATCAACATCACGGTCAAACAGCATCGGGAACGAGACAACGGTAATTGAAAAAATAAAAATCGAAATCAATGCGCCGACAAAGTTTCCAAGCAACAGAAAAATCAGCCCTGATGATGTGGTAAAAATCGTCTCAAAAAAATCGACCCCAAAACCGTTAAACCCGATAAAGAAAAACGACAAGATAGCCGCTATATCCATCCAGATAATCAACGCAAAGCATGTAACCAGCGCCATCCACCTGATGTCGCGGCGCGACGCGTCACGGGTTTTTGACAAAATCCATGACCATGACGGCGCCGACCCGTTTTCGAGATGCGAGCTGACCGCGTAAAATCCCATGGCGACAAACGGCGCCACCAACGCAAAGCCAACCGCAAGCGGATAGGCGAAATACGGCAAATCAAAAAAATTCAACAGCGTGAACAAAAACCAGCCGCCAAGAACATAAATACCGGCAAGACACAAACCAAACACAGGCGCGCGGCGAAAGTCCTTCACCCCCGCTTTTAGCGAAGCCACGATGTCGTTAAATCTGACATCATTTACGGTGGGGCGGCGATCTTTATAGGTCATGGAGCCAATCCCGTTTCACATCACGACAGCCTAAGCGTCAGTCAACACTCTTCGCACTTCCGCGATCAAGCGGCGCTGGGTATCTGTCGGCGGGCCTTCAACTTCCGCCGCACGGTCCAGCATATCAATCAGGGATTGTTTTTCATCGAGATTACAGACCTCAATCACCGGGCCTAAAATCTTGCGAACGGAATTGCCGGCGTCATTAATCTCACCCACAGCCATACGCGCAAAAGCGAAAAGTCCTTCCGCCGTTTCCTCATCTGCATCAAAAGCCGCGCGCATATCGGACACCATAGCCGCGCGCTGGCGATCGGTGACCGCGCCGTCATAAGCGGCAATCTGATAGATCATAATCGCCGCCGCCTCGCGCGGATCAGAGAGGTTTTCGATCAGCCGCTTATCAATCCGGCGGTTCCACTTGCCCCGTCGAATCATCCCTTTTGCATCCCGAACGGCGTCCGCCCCCTGATTAGCGGCATTGGCAAAATGCGTGAAGGCCCAGAAAGCGGCGGCCAACGCGCCAAGGAGAGCGATAAGAATGTGCATGAGGGTAACCCCGCTCGATTCACGTCAAGTTTCACGAAGCAAGACTACAGCGGTTAGCCCTACCCGGCAAACCTGTCTGCGTAGCCGCTTTTCTCAAGGATCGCCGCGGCGTCATTGACAAACAGAAGGTCTTTAATCGCCTCTTGTTTATCCTCCGCTTTTTCATAATACGCCTCGCTTATGCGCGCGCCAATGAAATAGCCAAGATCAGCGTACCAATTCTCGTCATCAACGGTGCTGTTATTGCCGATCCAGTTTTTATAATTGTCCCCAAGCATTTCCTGTTCGAAACGCCGCCAAATTTCTTCTTCGCGCTCCAGCCCCCATTGATAGTAATGCGGCTTTTCGTGATCCGGCAGCGCCAGTCCGGCAAGAAAATCAGCCGACCCTTCCTGAAGAGCGCCGCGCAGCACGTTTTCCTCGCCAGTATATTGCTGTAATGCGTGCACATGTTCATGCACGACGATGGATGGCAGCGCATCGAGGTCTAGATTCTGCACAACTTTTTGAAATCCTGGCTGGAGGCCATCCAGCGGTACGCCCTCCGCCCATGACCAGACATCAAGCCCGATCAGCATGCCCGTCGCCCCGGCTGTGCCGCCAGAATTCAACCGCCCAATAACAAATGTTACGTCCGGCACTGTTGCATCCGGGTAAAGCGCCACAAACTTTCGGAGCCCGTTGCGAATGACGCCCTCGTAAGCAGCGGCGCTCAGCGTTCGTTCGCGAATGCCATCATAATAGCCGCGCGCTCCTTCGATCCGCTTCACCAGCTTTTCCATACTCTGGGTTTTGATCCAGTGGTAGTCTATGAGGCCGTCTGTGCCCGGCGCGAGATAGTGTTGGCGAAAGATCGCCGCTTTACGGTCAGCATTGTCTTCTTTGTCTGCAAGGTCATAAGCGGTCCAAAAGCGCTCAACATCATCGAAGATCAATTTCGCGTCTTCCGGCGCTCGATGCGTCTCTCGAAACAACTCAACATTAGTACTCATTGAAGCTAACACCGCTTTAAAATCGTCACGCTCTAAAAGCGGTTCAAATTCGGGGGCGCCGATTATGATTTCCGGAAGGCGCAACCCCTGATCAGCAGCGCGAGCGAGCATCAAGACCGCGCGATCATGATCGCCGGTTCTGGCGTAAGCAGCGGCGGCCTGAAACGCCATGACGACGCCCGTAGGACCCGGAATGTTATCCTTGATTTCAGATGCGCGCGCATAATACGCGGCCGCATCAACATAGTTCTCGTCGCGCGCTGCCCCATCGCCAAGCTCTCGCAGACGCTGCATCGCTGCAAAATCCGCGAGCCACATGGCGTCCGGACTGCTTCTAATCACTTCTGTTGTTGCAGGCTGGCTTTTTGTATCAGCGCTTTCTGGCTGGCATCCGGACACAAAAACTGCGCCAATAAAAAAAATTGCTTTGGACAATAAGCGCATGAAGTTCTCTCCTTCTTCAACTAGCCCTAATTTAAAAATATAGAGAACATATCTATGCGCTCTCTTCTACTTGGGTAAAACTTACGGATAAAGCTTTTCCGTTGTCCACGCAGTTTTTTCATTCTCACGGGTGAACTTCAGCCGGTCATGCAGGCGAAACGGGCGGTTGACCCAGAACTCAATTTCGCTGGGGATTAGTCTGTAACCGGACCAGTGATCCGGTCGCGGCACTTCCTTGACGCCAAACTGCGCCGCTTTGGCGGCGACCTTTTTCTCCAGCGCGAAACGACTTTCCAAAGGGCGCGACTGATCCGACGCCCAGGCGCCAATCCGCGCGCCGCGGGCGCGGGTTTTAAAATACGCGTCCGCTTCCGCAGCGCTCACCGGCGCGATGGCCCCGCGAAAACGCACCTGACGGCGGATCGACTTCCAGTGAAAACAAATCGCAGCTTGCGGGTTTTCAGTAAGCTGCCTGCCCTTGGCGCTCATGGTGTTGGTGTAAAAAGTCAGCCCGCGCGCATCGATATCTTTTAACAAGACCATTCGCACATCCGGCAGACCATTGGCGTCCGCCGTCGCCAGGGCCATGGCGTTGGCGTCGTTGGTCTCGCTCTTTTTGGCGAGCGTCAGCCATTCGGCAAAAAGCGCAACCGGCTCATCAACCGTAAAGACCTCGCCCTGATCTTCATCGACAGCGTAGGTCTCATCGCTCGGGCTGGAAGGAATTAACTTGTCTGTGGACATAAAATTTCCTGAAATTCTTGTTCTCATTAACCAATAGTCGCAGTTCATGCGACATGATAGGTTTTGACGCCGTGGCAGTTTTACGTCAAACCGGAAAGCATTATGTCTTTCAATAGTTTCGGACAAATATTTCGGATCACCACATGGGGCGAGTCTCATGGGCCGGGCCTTGGCGTGGTGATTGACGGCTGTCCCCCGGGTATCCGGCTAACGCCGGAAGAAATTCAGGTCGCCCTCGACACGCGAAAGCCCGGCACATCAAAATTTGTGACCCAGAGAAAAGAGCCCGATGCGGTAAAAATTCTCTCCGGGGTGTTTGAAGATGACCGGACAGACGGGCCGCGCACAACCGGCGCGCCGATCAGCCTGATGATCGAGAATGTCGATCAGCGCTCGAAAGATTATTCCGACATCCGCGATAAATACCGGCCCGGCCATGCTGATTTTACCTATGACGCCAAATACGGGCTGAGGGATTATCGCGGCGGCGGACGATCTTCCGCACGTGAGACGGCGGCGCGCGTCGCCGCTGGCGTTGTCGCAGAAAAAGTTCTGGCGCATGTTTTGGACGACGCGGTTTCCATTCGCGCCTGCCTTGTGCAAATGGGCCCCCATAAAATTGAGCGTGACAATTTCGACTGGAACGAAATTACCAACAACCCGTTCTGGTGTCCTGACCCGGTAGCCGCGAAACTCTGGGAAGAAAAACTCGACGCCGCGCGCAAGGCCGGGTCCTCCATGGGCGCCATTGTTGAAGTGGTCGCCTCTGGCGTTCCCGCAGGGTTGGGCGCCCCGGTCTATGCAAAACTCGATACAGACCTTTCAAGTGCGATGATGTCAATTAACGCTGCAAAAGCGGTTGAGATTGGCGCAGGGTTTGAAGCAGCGGCGTTGTCGGGCGAAGAAAACGCCGATGAAATTCGCATGAAAGATGGCGCGCCGCATTTTCTTTCCAACAAGGCTGGCGGCATCCTCGGCGGGATATCTACCGGGCAAGACATTGTCTTGCGCTTCGCGATCAAACCAACCTCATCCATTTTAGCCCCGCGCAAAACGATTACTCGCGCGGGCGAGGAAACAGAGATTTCCACCAAAGGCCGCCACGACCCCTGTGTCGGCATCAGGGGCGTGCCGGTTGGCGCCGCCATGATGGCGCTGGTGCTGGCAGATCATGCGTTATTGCAACGCGCCCAGTGTGGTTGAACCAGTGGCTAAACCAGTGGATAAACCAGTGGTTAAACCGTAGGTTTTATATGGCTGACATTGAATTTTCAGAGCAGGAACGCGCGCTCATTACCGACAAGATCAAAGCCTATTTTAGTGACGAGCTTGATCAGGAAATTGGCGGCTTCGAAGCCGGTTTCCTGCTTGATTTTTTTGCCAAAGAAATCGGGCCGTTATTTTACAATCGTGGCCTCTATGATGCGCAGGCGCTTTTGAGCAAACGCCTCGATACGATCGGCGACGCCATCCTTGACCTTGAAAAACCAACGCCGTTTGAGCGCTAACGACAACTTTCATTCAGCCAACCAGCTAGTTCCGTTGCCAGTGTGATACGATGCCAGGAAAAAGAATGGTCAGCATCGAGGCGTAGTTCTCTTAAGTTGATCGCATCATCTTCTTTATAGGCGGCGACAAGGCTTTCATAAACAGTGATATCAACGGCTTTGTCGCGCTCGCCGCCGATCAGGAAGATGTTTTTGCCGGCAAATTGCGGCGCTAACAAAAGTACATCAAACCGGTCCCCGGCTTCTTTCAGTTCTGTGAGAATACTGTCACCGGAAACGCCCTTCAACATGCGCAGTTGATCCGCATATTGCATAAACCCTTCCAGCAGCTCAGGCGACGCATTGGCAATGAGCGAAATGGCGCCGAGATTAGGAGCCGCTATGCCAGCGACACAAGAAACCGCTGCATCATTGGCGCCGCCTTGCAGGGCCATAAACCCACCCATGGAATGCCCGATGAGGGCAATCTTGTCCGGATCAATGCGCAGATGCTTGTTTTTCGGATCGCGCAAAAACGAAAGCGCCGACGCAACATCCTCAATGGCGTTTGACATACTGAATGTACCGTCAGAACCCCAGGCGCCGCGGTAATGAAAGAACAGCACATTCCATCCGCTGCGCCGGATCGCTTGCGCCAGATCAAGATTTTTTTCATTGCCGGGAAAACCATGCAGCAAGACCACCGTCGGATGAGGCCCCTCACCGTCCGCGAGATAAACAAGCCCGTTCATGCGCTCGCCATCGCTATCGATAGAAACTTCGCTGATCGCTGGTGGAAATTTCGGATCGATGACGGCAGGATCTTCAACGATTGGATCGCCCGCTTGCACGCCTGTTGATAGCGCCAATGATATAACCGCAGCCATAATAAATATCGTGCGCATTTTCCGCCCTCCATGAAACCTGATCTCAGTGACCCTAGCGCTCGCGCGCCTAGTGTGTCTATGCGAGCTGTACTCTTGCGCCTTTTGCCTGTGTGAATTGGCAATTCATGGCGTCCAACCGGCAAAAGCCTGTCATTTTCCATATGACAGTCGCAATTTTGTCGTTCTTCGCCGCCAAATAACGACTTACCTTCCCGGTCATTGGTCAATATTCTACGGAACAATTGGAAGGGTGTTATGGGAGAACAAACGCGCGAAACGCTAGCCGAGAAGGTCCGTCACCTGCGCGCAGAGCGCTCCTGGCCACAGGAGCAATTGGCTGACGCTTCCGGTCTTAGCCTGCGCACCGTGCAGCGCGTAGAAAACGGCATGCCCTGCTCGCCGGATACGGTGCAGGCGCTGGCGGCGGCTTTTAATGTGAATGCGATGAGCCTGGCTAAGCTGCACCCGGACAATCAACATCATGGTCGAAAATGGTTCGGCCTCAGCGCTGGAGCCGCACCTTGGGTTGGCTTCATACTGAGTGGGCCCGCACTGTTATTTATTCTCACCAATATCGGATTTTACAATCTTGGCTGGGCGTGGATTGAGCCGCTCCTCTTGCAACGCTTGATGGGCGGCGTCTTGGCAAACCCTCTCCTGCTCCTTGGCGGGCCTGTCTTGGCGGCAATATTAAATGCGCCGCATCTTTTTGCCGTACGCGCCAGAAGTACGCGTCAGGGCGAATTGATTGAAGGCGTCTTAATCTCGTGGAATCCCGCGCGTTTCGCGATTGTCGCTCTCGCATTGGGTTTGTTTTTATTCCTGCTTGCTTACGCCATCGGGGAAAACATGATGCACATCATTCAGGAGATTGCAGCACCGGAAGGCTAAACAAAAAAGAAGAGCCAAAGAAGAGGCAGTGAAATACTCACCGCCTCTTCGGCATGCTCTTTATTTCTCAAAAACTGCGTTGGGCGTTTCTTCTTTCATCATCTGCTGACGAACCAGCGGCACAGGCGGGCCGCCATAGCTCAAAAACTCATCGTGGAATTCTTTCCACCCAGCACGCTCCCCGCCATCAGGGAAGTTTGCCGCTGTCCAGTCCTGACGCAATTTGCGGATCATCAATTTGCCCATTGTGTAGTTCAGGTAAGCCGGATCATATGTACCGCGCGCGGATTGTTGCCGTGCATTCCCCGCATCCTGATAGCACTCGTTGCGGAACATCTCGAAGCTTTCCTCAACGCTCATGCCTTGCGCGTGCAGACCAATCGCAGAGAGATAACGGCAGTTTCGCAAAAGCGCATTCGTCAATTGTCCGATTTTTGTTTCCGGGTCACCGTCATGCAGGCCCGCATCCAGCATCATCTCTTCGGTGTAATGCGCCCAGCCTTCTGCAAAAGCGTATCCAACAAACAGCTTGCCAAAAATAGAGTCAGCACGGTTAGAGTGAAGGAAGTTGAGGAAGTGCCCCGGCCAGACCTCATGGATCGAAGTGCCGAGAAGGTCCATCTTGCCGGGGATGTAATTCGCGCGGGTTTCCGCATCCCATGACGGGTCCGGCGGGGAAATATAATAAACCGACGGAAGACCGGTCTCATAAGGGCCGGGAATATCAATATAGGCTGAGTTCTGGCGGTTATAGGGCGGCGATTCTTCCACTAACGCTTCTTCTGTTCCCGGAATAGAAACCAGATCTTTTTCAACGAGAAAGGCTCTGAGCGGCGGCAGTTGATCACGCGCCTCCTGCACCGGGCCGTTCTCCGGTTTGTTGGCCGCCATCTTGGCCATGCAATCAACCATTGTCGCGCCGGGGGCAAACCGACCACATGCTTCCGCCAACATGTCTTGATTACGTTTCAAATCCGCCCGGCCAATCGCCTCCAGCTCAGCAAGAGAAATATCGACGCCTTCTGTCTGACGGACCATCGCCGCAAATTTTTCGGCGCCAATAGCGTACCCGTCCTCAGTCGCTGGAACGGACCCGATGTGTTCTGACAGGGCGCGCATGGCAGCCGATGCGCCGGCGGCGGCTTCATCAAAATCCGCTTGCAGGGCTTGATCGCTTACTTCAGCAAAAGCGGCTTTAGCATCTCCGGTGAAATAATCAGCAAACCCCGTAAATGCCGCCTGGCCAAATTTCAGGTAGGTCTGCGGCAAGGGCAGAGCGAGGTTTTCTGTAATCTGGTCAGCGGCGGCAGGTACATTACGCGCATATTTGATAAACGCTTTCATACGCGTTTCAGCATCTGCATAAGGCCGGGCGATATAAACATTCGGATCGAGCGCCCAGGAATAGTAGGACGGGTTTTTGTGTGGCCAGTCCGCTTCTTCCAGCCAGAACAGCTCGCCCTGCATCACATGGATCAGATAATCGCGCTCGAACTTTTCCGTGTCGTTAAGACTTCCCGCATCCATAGCCTCTGCGTCAGCGATAGCTTTTTTGCGCATCTCAATTTGCGCCGCTATGCCTTCTTCACTCCAATCCGGCAGCAACCCATCAAATTCATGACGCCCTTGATAGACCGCAAAAGTCGGGTTCATCGGCAAATAGGTTTCCAGAACCCCATTGATAAAGTCATCCCAAGAAACATCAGAATTCGCCTTGTCAGCCCCAACAAGGACTTCCTGTTGTGTTGTTGATTCTTCGCTTTGACTGCACCCGGCGAGGGCAAACGCCGCCAGTGAAACTGTCAGGATCAATCCGCGTCTTATCATTTGTATTTCTCCTCAGGCGCGCTAGGCGCACTGTTACAGGCTGGTGAGCCCGGCACACTCAAATCGCCAAGTTCAACCAAAAAACGGGATTGAATAAACGCCACGACACCCCCGCGAACACTTGTTCTAACGTCATTTAAGCCCAATATCAAAAGGGCATATACGGCGGCGCTGCGCGGCGCCATTTTCAAATCTACGCGGACGGTCTAAGAAACGCCCATGAAAAAATTACTGTTGATCGCCCTGCCCCTCGCCGCCTTGTTTGCTCTCTTATGGCTATTGCGCACGCCCGACACGGACGCCGCCGCCATGCTGGCAAAATATACAAATGCAAAATCAGCATTTGTTGAAAATAGCGACGGACTGCGAGTGCATTATCGCGATCAGGGTAACCCGGATGGCCCAGCGATTGTGCTGGTCCATGGCACGGCCGCGTCTCTCCACGCATGGGAACCGCTCGTAAGAGAGCTTGGCGATGAATACCGGATCATCTCATACAGTCAGCCGGGGCATGGCCTGACCGGCCCGCATCCGCGCAATGATTATTCTTTTGCCGGCATGGCTGAGGCGCTTGATCTTGTTACGGATGAATTAAACCTTGATCGGTTTACACTCGGCGGCAATTCCATGGGCGGTTGGGTCGCATGGCGCTACGCTTTGGAAAATCCTGAAAAGCTGGATGCGTTGATCCTGTTTGACGCCGCCGGCATGCCTCTGCGCGAGGGCGAAGAAGAACCGCCGCTCAATCTTGGGTTTAAAATGTTGGGCAACCCGGTCGGGCGCTATATCCTGAAAAACTATACGCCGCGTTTTCTGGTGGCCAAGTCAGCACGCCAGTCGGTTTCTGTTCAGTCGGCGATGGATGATGCAACCATCGATCGATATTGGGAGCTGCTTCGTTATCCGGGCAACAGAGAGGCGTCAATTTTAGGTTGGTCGAGAGACCGCGAAGATCACTTCGCAGACCGCGTCAATGAAATTGAAACCCCGACGCTTATTGTCTGGGGCAAGGAAGACCAACTGATTTTTGCCTCGGCGGCGCAAACCTTTGATGAGCGCCTGCCGAATGCGCAAGTCGTTATTTATGACGGCGTTGGCCACTTGCCGATGGAAGAGGTGCCGGAGAAAACTGCACGCGACGTTGATGCGTTTTTATCGACGGTGCTGACGCCTTAATCATCCGGGCGCTTGCCTGCCCACCTCGC
>BQJH01000049.1 GCA_021604605.1 Hyphococcus sp. | reverse complement strand
GTCCACATGGATGGCGCCCGGTTTGGCAATGCCGTTGCCGCCTCCGGCCAGTCGCCTGCAGAGCTAAGTTGCAAGGCTGGAGTAGATGTCTTGTGTTTCGGCGGCACAAAAAACGGATGCCTTGCGGCAGAAGCGGTGGTCTTTTTTAATCCGGCAATGGCGAAGGACTTTGAATTTCGCCGCAAGCGAGCCGGGCATCTCTGGTCGAAAACACGTTATATCACTGCGCAGTTTGACGCTTATCTTAACGATGATTTGTGGCTTCGCCTTGCAAGCTACGCGAATGAAATGGCGCAAAAGCTATCGACCGGCTTGGCGGCCATTGAGGGGGTTGAGGTTTCTTACCCGACACAAATCAACGAAGTTTTTGTTAGTTTTCCAGATGGCGTCGCGGATAAATTGCGGGCAGCGGGCGCTACTTTCTATCCGTGGATTACGCCCGGCGATCCTGCGAGCGGGAGAATGCAACGCTTGATCACTTCCTTCAAAACAACTCAAAAAGATGTTGATGAGTTTTTGTCGGCGGTTCAGGGCGTTTTGGCTTCGTCCTGACCGGCGCTGCCCCATTTAGACCGGGTGTAATACGCCAATAATCCAAAGACTAAAATTACCGCCGCCAGGGAGAGCCAGCCGATCCATGGCTGCTCCATCATTAATGCGCCAACGCTGACAAAGGCGAAGATGGGCGGCGCCATGCCAAGGGCTGAGGTCCAAAAGTAAGTGCGAAACTTTACGGGACTGAGGCCAGAACCATAATTTACTATCGTGTACGGAATAAAGGGGATCATACGGACAAGCAGCAAGAAGGGCGCGCCACGGCTTTCGACGCGTCGCTCAAAGTTTTCAAGGGTCTTTTTCGGAAGTACATGGTTGACAACAGGCCGCCCCACCCACCGGGCCAGACAAAAGGCCAGACACGCTGCGATCATTGCGCCGATCCAGGTTAACGCAAACCCCATACCCCTGCCAAAGGCGGCGCCATTGGCGACGGCAACAGTTTCAGCCGGTAGGGGTAAAAAAGAAACGACCACCATTGCGCCGACAGAGGCGAGCGGCCCCCATGGTCCCATGGCTTCAATCATCACCCGATATTTTTCCGGGTCCAGAAAAATTGACCAGAATTCGGCGCTGAAAATTTCCATTAAGGATCGATCGCTCAGTTATCTGTGACAACAATGCGTTTTGTTGCGATCAGCAGCAAGAGAAACATATCCCGAAATCGGCGAACGGCCTTTTAGCGGTGACGGGGCGTACTTTTAGAAGCCCCAGATGTTTTTTGCGACGCGATATGTATTTGCGTAAGCGACGACGCTGGCGTCTATCGGGTCTGCGTAGCCGCCCCCAATCGCCATAGAAACGGGGATGCCGCGCGCTTTACATTCGCTTAGCACCAACATGTCTCGTTTCATTAACCCTTCATGGGTCAGCGCCATCCGGCCAAGCTTGTCTTCACTCAAAGGATCTACACCTGCCTGATAAAGCACCAGATCTGGCTTGAATGCCCACACGGCAGGCAGCGCCTCAGTAAGCGCTTTAAGATAAGCTTTATCCTCTATTCCGTCAGGCAAGTTAACGTCGAGATCGGACTGTACCTTGCGGAAGGGGAAGTTTTTTTCTCCGTGCAGGGATAAAACAAACACATCATCGCGCGATGAAAGGATGGCCGCATTGCCGTCGCCCTGATGGACATCAAGATCGATAATAGCGACGCGGGTCACGCGCGCCTCATCGAGCATTGTTAGCGCCGCAATCGCAAAATCATTGTAGACACAGTAGCCAGCGCCAAAGTCGTAATGAGCGTGGTGAGTGCCCCCGGCCATTTGTCCGGAGAGACCGTCTTCAAGTGCAGCTCTTGCGGCCAGAATTGCGCCACCCATAGTCGCCCGGGCGCGGTTTGCCACATGCTTTGACCACGGAAATCCGATCCGGCGCATGGCGCTTTTATCGATAGTCCCGGTCTCGATAGACCGGACATAATCCTCGTCATGGGCGCGCAAGAGGTCAGCATCGCTTGCTAGGGGCGAGGCGTGTAATGCGCTCGCGTCGATGACGCCATCTTCAAGCAGGGTTTTTCGTAGCATCGTATATTTCGTACCCGGAAACCGATGCCCCGGGGGCAGGTTCAGATTGAATGTATCGGAATAGAAAAATTTCATACTGGGCTTATACCCAGCCAGCTGTCTCGCGACGAATGAGCATTTCCAGAAGCGTGATCATTTCTGACGTGTCATTGAGGCAGTGGATGGCGTGAAAATTTTCACCGCCAGCATCGAGGAAAGTTTTCCGCGCCGCGATGTCGATTTCTTCTAGCGTCTCGATACAGTCAGAGACGAAACCGGGCATGATGACCGCGATATTTTTAACGCCATCAGCAGCGAGGGCCTTTATCGTTTCTTCCGCAGCCGGTTCCAACCATTTCTCACGCCCGAACTTTGATTGAAAAACAAGCGGCGCAAATTCCTCAGTCCATCCCATTTCTTCGCGTAAGAGGCGGGCGGTCTTTGCGCAATGGCAATAGTAAGGATCGCCTGCATCAAAATAGCGTTGTGGTAGGCCATGAAAAGATAGGGCGATACGGTCAGGCTGCCACTCGAGAGTGTTAAGCCGCGCCCGCGTCACGCCCGCTAATGCTTGGATGTAAAGGGGTTCATCGTGGAACGCGGGCGCAATGCGGATGGCCGGTTGCCACCGCATGGCCTTAACGGCGTCAAAAACGGCGTCTGTGACGCTCGCTGTCGTGGTCGCAGAATATTGTGGGTAAAGCGGAACAACCAATATGCGTGTACACCCTGCGTCTTTCAGCGCCGCTATTCGGCTTGCAACGGATGGGTTGCCATAGCGCATAGCCCAGTCAACACGCACAATGTCGTTGAAGCGTTCTGCCGTTTTTTCGGCTTGCGCACGAGTAAAATAGCGCAACGGGCTTTCGTTGCTTTCTTCTCGCCAGATCTTTCTATAGTTACGCGCCGTCGCCGCCGGGCGAACATTCAAGATGACGCCATGTAAAATCGGCAGCCAAAGTGTGCGCGGTAGATCAACAATCCGTTCATCGCTTAAAAACTCTGCGAGATACCGGCGCACAGCTTTCGGCGTTGCTTCGTCAGGTGTGCCGAGATTGACAAGTAAAACGCCAATTTTCCCCTGCGCCACTTCGGGGTGATCGCTGGCCTTATCGGCAGTGTGCTGATTAGCGTTAGAGGTCATGTATGGATAAGGGTGTAGCCGCGCGGGTGTATTTTTCAAGCATTGCTTTTAACGAATTCGCTACGCGCTATACAGGGTTTGTTACGCGGCGGTTGGTCCGCTGCGTGGCTTGTAGGCCGCCGCCTTGTCTTTGACGCGATAGCGCGCCTCGTCCTGGCGTTGAAATTTGCGGCGTAACCCTTCTTTTGTGGTGAGTGTGTTAAACGCAGGCGTCGCTGCTGCCAGGTTCTGGATCCCGCCCGTGTCGCGCAAATCCCGCTTGGAATGTGCAAGGCGCGGTTTAATTGTGTAGCGCCGCCGCTGGCCCACTGGCTTGGTGATTTCAGGGTCCTGAGTGATTGCAAGAAGGCCCTTATCGCCCTCGCTGGCGGTCTGCACGTTCTGAATATACCAGAACAGGACCGCGCCAAACGTGGCTAGAATTGCGATGAATTCGATGCTTTCCAAAATCAGATGCCTTTAAGCGCTAGAATTTCTTAACCAGTTTTAGGCCGCCTCTATGGCGACGGCAATAGCGATGGAACAGCAAGTTTCGTGCAAATTCGGGGGCTTAGGCGTTCAATAAAGTATTAACGCGTGGTTTTGTTGGTCATAAAGTGGTTAACAGGGCAGAAAGCTTCACGCTCCCCAAATCTTGACGCCCCTGTCAAAGCAATGATGAAAGTTAGCGATGATTTACTCAAACAAATGGGCGTTGGTGACTGGCGCATCTGCAGGTATCGGCGCTGTCTTTGCCGACGCATTGGCCGCTCGCGGCGCCAACCTCGTTCTGACGGCGCGTCGCAAAGACCGCTTGGAAGCTCTCGCGGCTGACTTGCGAACAAAGCACAATGTAAAAGTGAAAACGATTGCGGCCGATCTCGCCGATACTGATGCGCCGCCGGAGATTGCCCGTGTGTTGGCGGCGGATGGAATTGACGTTGATATCCTGATCAGCAATGCCGGGTTTGGCTTGCCGGGTTTTTACACGGAAAATGAATGGCCGGCGCATCGTGATTTTCTGCAATTGATGGTGACGAGTTACGCGCATTTAACGCGGCTCTTTTTGCCGGGTATGATTGCGCGTGATTACGGTCGGATCATTCATGTCTCTTCTGTCGCCGGGCTTGTGCCGGGCTCGGCCGGGCACACGATGTATGGCCCCGCGAAGGCTTTTCTTGTGAGCTTTGCCCAGTCGTTGGCGGCGGAGTGCGAAGGCGCCGGGGTCAATGCTTCGGCGCTTTGCCCCGGATTTACTTATTCAGAATTTCATGACGTCAACGACACGCGCGGCCTCGTTTCGCAACTGCCGGGTTATATGTTCATGTCGCCGGAACCGGTTGTAGAGGGCGCGTTAGAGGCGGTTGAAAAAGGTCACGTGGTTTACGTTCCCGGCCTTTGGAATAAGTTCACCGTTTGGCTCATGAAAGCCCTGCCGCGTCCATGGGGCGCCGCAATGGTCAAACAGCAGTCTGCGAAGTTTCGCCGCCAATCCGGTGAATGACGACATTTGCGGCGGGACGTTGCCGAGACAAGACAAGAGGATCAAAAAATTCTGTGCGTGAACACTTAGCTCCCTATACTGCCGCCATAAAATATCTTGGAGGGGGCATGCATATTTTAAAATCAATGGCTGGCATGAGTGTTGCGGCGCTGGTGGTGTTTGGCTGCGGCCAGCCTGATGAGCGCAGCGCCGTGCGTGAACCGCAAACGGTTGCGGATGAGAATAATGCATATTTAGCGGCGATCCTTGATGATCGTATTTTTCGGGCGGAACGCAATATCGGTATGGCCGCAGCGGTTATCTTACCGGATGGAGCACAGATTTATACGGCAGGTGAACGTATTGCGGGCGGTGGTGCGTCTATCACTCCAGATACTATTTTTGAAATCGGCTCGCTAACCAAAATATTCACATCTGTGATACTTGCTGACATGGTCGCCAAGGGGGAGGTCTCTCTTAACGATCCGATCTCAAAATATTTGCCAACAGAGGTGTCTTTGCAAAATAGTCTCGGGGACCGGATTACGCTTCTGCATTTGGCGACACATACATCCGGTTTTGAACGAAACCCGCCCAACAGCAATGCAAGGGACGAGCGTGGTATTTTTGCTAATTACGGTAAAGATAAACTCTTTGAATACCTGCGTAACGTTACACCGGAATCGGCGCCCGGCGAAATTTATGCTTATTCCAATATTGGCATGGGATTGCTGGGATATATTTTGGCAGAGCGCGCAAGCGTCACTTATGCAGAGCTGATTAAGGAAAGGGTTTTCGATCCGTTGGGTATGGTTGACACTCACCTAGTAACACCGACCGCAATGGACGACAGATTCGCCGAGCCTCATAATTCAATTCGCAAGCCGTCATCGCGATGGGATTTTGACATACTGGCCGGGGCGGGTGCGATCCGGTCAACATTAAATGATATGCAAAAATTTGCTGCTTCTTTTGCGGGCTTCGGTGCTGACGTAGATATCACAACCAGCATAAAATCCACTTACGAGCAGCAATATGCTATCCCCGGTGGCGACAAATCATTTTACCTTGGTTGGATTAGTCCTACACAAACCGCTAGTGGTGAAAATATTTTCTGGCATGATGGGGGAACCGGCGGTTCCAGGTCATTTTTCGGATTTATAAATAACGCTGATCGAAAGCAAGCGGTAGTGATTCTTAGTAATACGGCTTTTTCTGTTAATGATATCGGGCTGCATTTGTTGGACGAGGAGAGGCCACTGCGTGAACTCGAAAGCTTGCGTGAGATTGAATTGCCTGTTGGGGCGCTGGCGCCATTTCCTGGCGTTTATCAGCTTGGCGAAGACGAAACGATGACGATATCTGAAGAAAATGGCCAGCTATACGCACAGGTGTCAAATGACAAGCGCTATCCAGTCTATCCGTATAAGGTAAATGCTTTCTTCTACACCGTCGCTGACGCGCAGATCATTTTTGACATCGATGATACGGGCTCAGTTGTATCGCTAATACTCGTTGTAGAAGGACACAAACGGGTAGCAAAAAAGCTCTAACCCATCTTTTGGGCCCAGCTCCTATGCTCGTGATCGAGTTCATAAGCGGCCATCGCAGCAAGTGTGACGATGTCAGCTACTCCGGCGCCGACTTGTGCGATTTGAACCGGGCGTTCAAGTCCAATCAGGACCGGCCCGAGCACTGTCGCGCCGCCAATTTCTCCAAGCAGTTTTGTTGAAATCGCAGCAGAGTGTACGCCCGGCGTAATCAACACATTGGCTTCGCCTTTGAGGCGGGAGAACGGATAAACCGCGCGGACCTTTTCGTTCAACGCCATGCGAGGCGTCATCTCGCCTTCATATTCAAAATCGACATCAGTGCGCTTGTCGAGCAGCTCGACAGCCCCGGCCACGCGGCGCGAATGTGCTGTGTCGGGGTTGCCGAAATTGGAATAGGAAACAAATGCCACCTTGGGGGGGAAGCCGATGTGGCGCGCCGCATGGGCGACTTGAACGGCAATGTCCGCCAAATCCTCAGAGGTTGGGAGTTCTGTCACATTCGTGTCGGCAACAAATAATGTTCGGTTTTTAGTCAGAATAATGGACAGACCGATCATACGTTCATCCGGGCGCGGATCAAGGGCAAGGCGAACGTTCGAAAGGGCTACGTCATAATGGCGTGTCACGCCTGTTACCATGCCGTCTGCGTGGCCATGGACGAGCATGCAGGCTGCGTAAACATTTCGGTCGGTGTTGACGAGGCGCTGGGCGTCACGAAAGAGGTAACCCTGCCGCTGTAGACGCTTGTAAAGGTACTCTGTGTAGACAGCATTATGCGGTGATGTGCGCGAGTGATAGACTTCAAACTCGGTGTTCACAGGCAGGCCCGCATCGGCAAGGGCGTTTTTGATATAATCTTCCCGGCCGATGAGTACAGGCGTGCCAAGCCCCTCTTGCTGGAACGCATAAGCGGCGCGCACCACAGACACCTCTTCGCCTTCTGCAAAGACAATGCGTTTAGGCGTTTCACAGCCGCGCAATGAAGAATAGATTTTCTGCAGGAATGACGCCGAAGGGTCGAGCCGGGCGGCGAGTGTGTTTTTATAGGTGGTTAGGTCTTCAATCGGCTTCCGGGCGACCCCGGAGTCGACCGCCGCTTTGGCGACGGCTGGTGGAATCTCGGAAATTAATCGCGGATCAAATGGCGTCGGGATGATGTAGCCGGGTCCGTAACGAAGCAGCTTGCCGTAAGCGGCGGCAACTTCGTCCGGTACATCTTCGCGCGCAAGCTTGGCCAGCGCATTCGCGCAGGCAATTTTCATTTCTTCGTTTATGGTGCGCGCCCGTGCATCGAGCGCTCCGCGGAAGATATAAGGAAAACCCAGAACATTATTGACTTGGTTCGGATAGTCCGACCGGCCTGTGGCGATAATCGCATCATCACGAACTTCACGAATTTCTTCTGGCGTGATTTCCGGCGTCGGGTTGGCCATGGCAAAGATGATCGGGTTTTTCGCCATGGATTTGACCATGTCTTTCGTCACCGCTCCGGCGACGGAAAGGCCGATACAAACGTCCGCGCCGTCCATGGCTTCGGCCAGTGTGCGTTTGTCGGTTTCAACGGCATGGGCAGAGCGCCATTGGTCCATGCGCTCGGTGCGACCTTTGTAAAGGACGCCTTTGGAATCGCAGACCAGCGCATTGTCATGGGGCAGGCCCATGGCTTTAATCAGTCCAATGACGGAAAGGGCGGATGAACCAGCGCCGGAAACAGCGACCTTAACGTCCTTGATCGACTTGCCGGTAATGTCGAGGGCGTTGATCAGGCCCGCAGCGGCGATGATGGCCGTCCCGTGCTGATCATCGTGAAAGACCGGAATGTCCATCAACTCTTTCAGGCGCTGCTCAATCACGAAACTTTCCGGCGCCGCGATGTCTTCCAGATTAATACCGCCAAAGGCTGGTCCAAGATGCTTAACCGCGTTGATGAATTCATCCGGGTCTTCTGTGTCGACCTCAATGTCGATGGAATCGATATCGGCAAAGCGTTTAAACAGGACTGATTTCCCCTCCATCACAGGCTTGGAAGCGAGCGCGCCGAGATTACCCATGCCCAAGATCGCCGTCCCGTTAGAGATCACGGCGACCATGTTGCCTTTGGAGGTATAATCATAAGCTGTGTCCGGGTCGTCGGCGATTTTTTGCACCGGCACAGCCACCCCGGGGGAATAGGCGAGAGACAGATCGCGCTGGGTCGCCATGGGTTTGGTCGGCGTGATTTCCAGCTTGCCGGGCTTGCCGCCACGCGTGTGAAAATCAAGCGCTTCCTGATCTGTGAATTTCGCTGTTTCGTCGTCCATAATGGCCTCTTGCCCGGATTGTTTAATAAGCGATTACGCGGTTGCTGTTAGAGTGGCAAGGAAGACCTCGGCTTGGAGAAGAAATTGATGACGATCAAATTAAAGCGAGCTTATGAGGCCCCGGCGAAGTCTGACGGCAAGCGCATTCTGGTTGAGCGACTTTGGCCGCGTGGCGTCAAAAAGGAAGAAGCGGCGCTGGATGATTGGTTTAAGGACATTGCTCCGAGCCCGGCACTGCGAAAATGGTATGGCCATGAACCTGAAAAATGGCCCGAGTTCCAGAAGCGATATCGCAAGGAGTTAGCAGCAAATTCAGAAGAAGTTGAGCGCCTGCGTGCGCTGTGCGTGAAGGGAATCGTGACTTTCATCTACGCAGCAAAGGACGAAGAGCGAAACTCGGCGGTGGTGCTGAGGGCTTATTTAGAAAAGTGATCGACGGCATCTTCCCGCCTTATGTTGCGGAACGGGTATCAACACCCTACTTACAGGGCGTTCGCAAAAGGGTACCGCGCCATGTTCATTCAGACCGAAGACACACCAAATCCGCAATCGATGAAGTTTCTGCCGGGCCAGCCGGTTTTAGGGCAAGGCGCGTTGGGCATGGATTTCCCGACGATTGAATCCTCCGCGTCATCTCCTCTGGCGCAAACCCTGTTTGATATAGACGGTGTGATGAGCGTTTATCTTGGCGGTGATTTCATCACGGTGACCAAGGCCGAGGCGGTGGAATGGATGCATATCAAGCCGGGGATTTTGGGCGCCATTGCTGATTTCCTCACCGCCGGGTTGCCGGTTTTGAATGACGCCGCCGGGTCAGCTTCCGGCGCGCCGGCAACGCCCCTGGAAGATTATGAAGGCGACGACAGAGAAACGGTTGAACAGATCATCGAGCTGATCGACACGCGCGTTCGCCCTGCGGTCGCAGCCGATGGCGGTGACATTGTTTTTAAACATTTTGAACCAAAGACAGGGGTTGTCTTTTTAGCGATGCAAGGCGCGTGCGCTGGGTGCCCATCTTCAACCATGACGTTGAAAGCGGGCATCGAGAACATGCTGAAACATTATGTGCCGGAAGTCGTTAGCGTTGAGGCGGTGGCGTAGGTCCTGTTTTATTCCGGTTTCTTTGCCACCACAAAAACCGAATTGCCGCTGTCGGGCTGCCATTGGTAATCGATCTTGAAGCCGCCTGCGGTAATGCTCTCGATCAGCTCTGTTGTTTTGAAGATTTTGACCAACGGAAAAAACCCGAAGAACTTCCCGATCGGCGCGATGATTTTGAAAAAGCTCATCTTGTTGCCGAGACAAACGGTGCTGGAAATAAAAACACCGCCCGGCTTTAACACCCGCCGGATTTTGGCGATGGCTTCATCCTTATCTTCCAGCAAATGCAAAAGGCTAAGGGTGAGGACGGCGTCATAGGTTTCGTCATTTGCCTCGAACTCGCCAACAGTTACTTGCTCGAAGGTCACATTGGTGACGCCCTGGTCTGCTGCTTTGCGGCGGGCGATTTCTAGCATTTGTGATGAAATATCCGTCGCCAGAATATGCTGCACGTAAGGCGCATGAGAGATGGCGGTGGAGCCTGTTCCGCAGCCTAGCTCCAAAACTTCCATATCAGGCCGAAAATGCTCACGGCTAATTTTTAGCTTCTTCTGGTAGGCCGCTTCATCAGCGATGGGTTGCTTTGAATATTTCTCGGCAATCCTATCCCAAAATTTTGGGGACTCTGTCATTTTGCATACTTTCTGTTCGGGTGAACCCTGGCGTTGTAATTTTTGCCGAGGGGCTCGTTTTTCGTTTTGTAATCCTCTACACATGCAAAAATGCGAAATAAATTGCTGAAATACGCCTATTTAATATGCAAATTTGTATGAATTGGCAGTCTGTATCATTTGACTGGAACCAGGCGCGCGCATTTCTGGCGACGGCAGAGGAAGGCTCCTTGTCTGCCGCCGCCGATGCTTTGGGCCTCACACAGCCCACGCTCAGTCGGCAGGTCGCATCGCTGGAAGACAATCTCGGAGTGATGCTGTTTGAGCGGGTTGGTCGATCCCTTGCGTTGACGCAAACAGGTATCGATCTGCTCGATCATTTTCGGGCGATGGGTGAGGCGGCCGGTCGAATATCCCTGACCGCATCGGGGCAGTCTCAGGCGATTGAAGGGCGTGTCAGCATTTCTGCAACTGACATCATGGCGACTTATCATCTGCCGCCGATGGTGAAAAAGCTGCATCAGATAGCGCCCGGCATCGAGATTGAGCTAACGGCCTCCAATAGTATCAGCGATCTCACCCGGCGAGAGGCTGATATTGCTGTTCGGCACGTACGCCCGGAGCAGCCGGAGTTAATCGCAAAGCTGGTGACTGAAGCGCGGGCGCATCTTTATGCCTCAACGGAGTTTCTGGACAAGGTGGGGCGACCTGAAAAACTGAGTGATTTATCGAGCTTGGATTTTGTTGGCGTTGACACAAATCACAGTCGTTTGGTGACGGAACTCAATGCGCGGGGCATTCCTGTATCGGAAGACAATTTAAAAATGACAACGGCCAGCGGAACGGTTCTTCTGGCGCTGGTCAGAGAGGGGCTTGGCGTCAGCATATTGCCCTATGACCTCTGTTCGACAATGCCTGAATTAGAGATTGTCCTGCCTGACCTTGATCCCATTTACTTCCCGGTATGGTTGGTGACACACCGGGAGCTAAACACCAGTCGTCGTATTCGCGTCGTGTTCGACCTATTGGCGGATGAGCTTGCAAAGGAGATGCCGGGTTAGGTTCGAGTAACTTCATTTGCTCATTATACGAACTGACTGATAAAATTGGACGTGCTTCTAGCCTCATGGGTCATCTTGGGCTAAGGTTACTCAAAGAATATTGTTTCGGAAGGGAAATGCCATGTCAGAAAATGTTTATGCCGTCAGTAAGGTCGTTGGTACATCGAAAAAATCTATTGAAGATGCGATTGAAAACGCGATATCCAGAATGTCGGCCTCCATTAAAAATCTTGACTGGTTTGAGGTGGTTTCAACCCGCGGATATCTCGACGAAGGCAAGGTCCGTTATTATCAGGTGACGTTGGAAATCGGTTTCCGTCACGAAAAATAATCTCCTCATCGAAAGCTGACTCTCATGTCCGATAAAATGATCAATGATGAAGCCCTCGATTTGATCTTCCGCGAGGCGCGTACGCGCAATGGTTGGGAAGATCGAGACGTTTCACGAACCTTGATGCAGGCAGTTTACGACCTGACGAAGATGGGGCCGACTTCGGCGAACTGCTCGCCGGCGCGGTTTGTTTTTATCACCTCTAAAGCGGCGAAAGAGCGTCTGAAGCCGCATCTGTCTGCAGGAAATATTGCGAAAACCATGGCGTCGCCTTGCTGTGTGATTATCGCCTACGATCTTGAGTTCGCGAAGCAATTGCCGAAGCTTTTTCCGCACACGGACGCGACGAGTTGGTTCAATGGCATCGAAGAAGAAACGGCGTTTCGAAATGGAACCTTGCAGGGCGGCTACTTGATGATTGCCGCGCGCGCTTTGGGGCTCGATTGCGGACCGATGTCTGGTTTTAATCAGGACGGCGTCAATAAAGAGTTTTTCTCTGGCACATCTTATAAGGCAAATTTCCTTTGCAATATCGGTTACGGGACGGATGAAAATCTCTTCGCCCGCAGTCCTCGTCTTTCGTTTGATGAGGCGTGCGAGATTGCCTGATGCGGTGCAGCCATGAGCTGGATTAAGCCTGTTCCTTATGCTGAGGCGCGTGGGCGCTTGAAAACGCTCTATGACCGTATCAAAGGGCCGGGCGGCTATATCGACAATATCCTGACTATTCACGGGTTGCGCCCTCACTCGCTTGAGGGCCACATGGCGCTTTACAAAAATGTTCTGCATCACCACGGCAATAAGCTTGAGAAATGGCGGCTTGAGTTGCTGGGCGTTTATGTGAGTGCGCTTAATGGCTGTGACTATTGCGTCAATCATCATTTTGCCGGGTTGAAAACGTTGCTGCGTGACGACGAAAAAGCGAACGCGATGCTGGCGGCGGTAAGGGTGCGCGACTTTTCCAACATTGTTCAGGCCGGTGTAATCGATAAGGGGCAATCTACCCTCCTTGATTATGCTCACGCACTCACAAAAGCCCCCGCAGATATGTCTGCTGCTTCTGTGGAAGCGATGCGGGCGCAGGGTTTTGATGACGGTGAGATTCTTGAGGTCAATCAGGTTGTCGCCTATTTTAATTACGCCAATCGTACGGTGTTGGGGCTCGGTGTTTCCAATGACGGAGAGGTTCTTGGCCTTTCGCCCGGTGATAATGATGATCCCGATGATTGGCGTCATGATGAAGCAAAATCCTGATCTTTATTCGGTTCGCGCAAGTGTTTGGTGTTCGAGTGCCTCCCAGGGAAAGTTTGCACCCGGATCAGTCCGTCGCATCGGGTCCAGCCGCGCATGGCTGACGATGTGTGTGAGATTTGGGTATTTCACCCAGGCATAGCGGATAATTTCGGCGCAGGCTTGTATCTGCCAGTCAGAAAATTTGTCGCCTTGCTGTTGCGTATTCACGATCTCTATTCCCAATGACCAGTCATTGATGCGGGTTGCGCCCATAAAAACGTTTTTATGGGAACAATTATTCCTGACATGCCATGCGGCGCGAGATTCCGGCGCGCTTGCCCAGACAAATTTTCCATGCGCCGCCTCATTTTCATCGGGGATCAGCCAATGAAAGCTCGCCCGATGTTCCTGCATTACGGACACAGCGCCGCTGGTGGATGCGCCGGCTGTCGCGTGAATGACGATCGCCCGGATTGCCTTATTGGGGTCGCCCGTTCTGGCGCTAGTGCAGTGTCGCGCCGCCGCCCAGGCAACGGGATGAACTTTTTCATTTAATGGCGGTTCGGTCGGTCTGTGACTTGCGAGCAAGTCAAACTGATAGTCTTTAGGGTCGCGCATGGCATATCTCCTTTCTCCCACGCAGGGTGGGCGGCTTTATTACCTTGGTGCGTGGTTGCGGCTTTGCGATCGGGCCCGGTGAGGTCTATTCAGGGCCTCATGTTGGTCATGGGTCTCGATACATCTTTGCAACGCTGTTCAGTCGCTATCTTACGCGATGGCGCCGTCCTGTCGGATAAGTTTGTCGATATGGAGCGCGGCCATGCTGAGCATCTGGCCCCCATGGCGGCTGCGGCTTTGGCTGAAGCAGAGGTCAACGTCACGGACCTTGACCGGGTTGGAGTGGTCGTTGGGCCCGGGGGGTTTACTGG
>BQJH01000048.1 GCA_021604605.1 Hyphococcus sp. | reverse complement strand
TTCCGGCAGCGTGTCGTGAAATGAGGAGCGTAGATTATCATCGCGCAAAACACCGCCGATAGATCTGCCGCCAGCGACCGAAAGCGCGCCAACAAAAAGGGCGAGAGAAGGCGGCAACGGGTTGAGCAGAAGACTACCGGTCGCAAAGGCGATGAAGGCGCCGGTTGTGAGAAGCGCGGCGAGTAATGCGGCGAAACCAATCGCCTGCCAGAATTGCATGCGTTGGGCGGTCATGATCGCAGCCGCGCCAAAGATCATCACGCCAAGGGCTTCGAGATAACCGGTCCAGCCGGGACGGTTAGGTGTTTCAGCGCTCGTGATTTGCGCCGCTAATAAAGCATGCAAAGCAGCGGGAGACATTTCGCCTCGTGCGGTTTGAATGCTTTCACCCAACTCCGCATCACGCCCGATCAGAACGACCGTATTGTTAAGTTGGCTGTTAGAGCCGCCGCCATTCAATAATCGTGTAGCAGAGGTTGATGGCGTCGCCGCCCGTTTTGGCCAATAAGCGCGGATCGCCGTTGCGGAGGAAATCGAAAGGGGGGCGTCGCCGAGGACAAGCTTGTTTAAAGCGCGCCCCTGAGCGCTTGTTGAAGACGTATCGGCGCGCGCGACCAGATCGGGGTTGTCGAGCGCGATCATCGCTGCTTTTAGGGAGATGGATGGCGTTGGCGCCCCAGAAAGAGACCAAAGCAATGGTGAGCGTCGGAAAATGCCATCAGCATCGGGAACCAGCGCCGCGACAGCAGGTCCGGCTTCGCTCGCGAGATCGGGGTTCAAATTATAGAGATATCGCGCCGCCGGCAGGGCAAAATAGGCTGACCCGTCATCACTAAGATTAAGCCATTCAGTGCTTTGGGCGTCTGCGCGCTGCAGAGACGTTGAGAGATTGGGGTTGCCGGGCGGCGTCAGGGAGACACCCACAGCCCCATGAGTATTGGCGAATGCACGGGCGAGGGTCGCGTCGGTGCGAGGCAGGCGGGCCAATTCGGCCGCTAAAGCCTCATCGCTGGCGCCTTCCAGCCAGAATTTTCCAATGGTTTCAGGGGATAAAGGGTCAGGCGCGTCAACGGGCTCTACCAGGATCACGCCTTTTGCGCCCGCTTCACTGGCGGCTTTCACCACATCTGCGAGGACCGTGCGCGGCCATGGCCATGGCCCGATCAGCTCAACGCTCTCGCGATCGATCGTGACCAGGTGAAAATCTTTCGACGCATCCACGTCGGCTGGTGAAAGTCGTTGAAAATAATCGAATAATACTTCCCGTGAGCGGGCGTCAGGCGAGTGAGCGCCCGTCAGTGCGCCAAGGGCAATTACCGCTAAAGCGCCTGTAACAATCAGGAGTGGCAGGGCCGAAAGCCACTCAAATTGTCCCCGAAACATGTTCTTGCCCGCCAAACCTAGCTCCTAAACGACACACTCAGAGTAAAATCTCAGCTTTATTGCCCTTAAATGAGTCGCAATCACAGCAATTTCAGGATCATTTTAACACCCTGTACGCCATGATCGCTTCTGCGCGTATGCTTGCAAGCGCCGCACCGACCGCGTCGCCATTAAGAAAGTGTTTACTATGAAGGATTCGCCGGCACATTTCGACATTGATGTTGATGGCGGGATTATGCGTCTTGTGGTCTCCGGGGATTGGCGTGCACGCTTCCTGAAGGAGATTGACGAGCGCCTTCGCGATTTTGCCGATGATTCGGTCGGGCGCGATATTGTCATTGATATGAGAGGCGTTGAGCGCCTTGATACGGCTGGGGCCATGGTGCTGCAGCGCACGCTCTATGCTTGCGATCAGCGCACCGAGAGGTCCAAAATTGTCGGCGCCAATGAGGCCCAAAGCGCCTTGATGGATCAGATCAAAGATCACCTGGCCCCGTGTCATATTATGCCGCTCCATCGAAATGCCTTTGTGGCCATGACCGTTCGCCTCGGTATGGGGGTGGAAAATGCCTACAAAGCGGCGTTGGAATTGTTGAGCTTTATTGGCCTCACTTTGGTGACAGCGTTCCGCGTGATTACTCAGCCAAGACGCATGCGGTGGACATCAACGGTTCACCATATGGAAGAAGCCGGGTTAGACGCCATTCCGATTATTGGGTTGATGTCGTTTCTGATTGGCGCCGTCGTTGCGTTTATGGGTGCAAAAATCCTGCGCCTGTTCAATGCCGACATTTTTACCGTTGAGCTTGTCGGCATTGCCGTCCTACGCGAATTTGGCGTGCTGCTGACGGCGATCTTGATCGCAGGACGTTCCGGCAGCGCTTTTACAGCGCAGATCGGTTCCATGAAAATTCGCGAAGAGATAGACGCCATGCGCGTTCTGGGTATTGATCCGATGGAGGCGCTAGTTTTACCGCGCGTTATCGCATTGGTCATCATGTTGCCGGCGATTGCATTTATCGCGGCAGTATTAGGGATTATAGGCGGTGCGCTTGTTGCGGCTAGCGCAATGGATATTTCGCTGGCGCTGTTTTCAGCGCGGTTTCAGGAAACCATCATTATCAACCATTTCTGGGCGGGCATGATCAAAGCGCCGTTTTTTGCCTTCGTCATTGCTGTAATTGGATGCTTTCAAGGCATGGAAGTTGAAGGCAGTGCTGAGTCGCTTGGTCAGCGTACGACGCTTTCTGTTGTGCAGGCATTATTCCTTGTGATTGTACTAGATGCATTTTTCGCCATGTTTTTTCTGGAGATTGATTTTTGAGCGCATCTTCAAAACATAAAAATGTCATTGAGGTTCGTGGGTTGCGCACACAGTTTGACGATTTTGTGGTGCATAATGAGCTCGATCTTGATGTTCGAACAGGCGAGATCATGGGCGTTGTTGGCGGTTCGGGTACGGGCAAATCCGTTCTGATGCGGGCGATCATTGGGCTTAAAAGGCCAAGTGCTGGGACGGTGAAGGTTTTCGATCAGGACTTTTACGAGGCGAACGAGAAAGAGCGATTGTCCGTTGAGCGCCGTTGGGGGGTCCTCTTTCAGGGGGGGGCTCTTTTCTCTTCGTTAACGGTAGCGCAAAATGTCATGGCGCCATTGCGTGAGCATCTCCATGTCGAGGGCGAACTCGCCAAAGATATGGCGGCGTTAAAAATTTCAATGGTAGGTCTGCCCGCAGAGGCAGGGTCAAAATACCCTTCTGAGTTGTCTGGCGGGATGAAAAAACGCGCAGGGCTTGCGCGTGCGTTAGCACTAGACCCGGAATTGGTGTTTCTGGATGAGCCGACAGCGGGTCTGGACCCTATAGGGGCCGCCAAATTTGATGAATTGATCGTAAATCTCAAGGAATCCTTAGGGTTAACAGTGTTTATGGTAACTCATGATCTTGATACGCTTCACGCCGCTTGCGACAGGGTTGCTGTTTTGGCGGAAAAGCATGTGAAGGCATGTGGTACATTGGATGACGTTCGACAAACTGATCATCCATGGATACAGGAATATTTTTCAGGCCCGCGAGGACGCGCGGCATTGTCTGCAAAGGCAAGTTAAGGGGACGAATAACAACTCATGGAGACGCACGGCAATTATATTCTGATTGGTTCGGCCGTGATGATTGTCATTGCGTTCGGTTTTCTTGCCGTTCTGGCGTTGAGCAGTTCGCAGGCTGAGTTTGACGAGTACGACATCATCTTTACCGAGCGTGTTTCCGGCTTGTCAGTCGGCGCCCAGGTGCGTTTTAACGGTATTCAAAAAGGTGAAGTTGAGACCCTAAAGATTGATCCTGACAATCCATCAAAAGTAATTGCGACGGTGAGAGTCGAAAAGGATACGCCGGTTAAAGTTGATACTACTGCGGAACTTGAACCCGTTGGTTTTACCGGACTGACGATTATTCAGTTGGTTGGCGGCAGCCCCGATAAACCATTATTGAAAGAGGTAAGCGACGACCGCCCGCCAAGAATTACCGCAGACACATCTGGACTAGGCGCTTTTCTGGAAGGCTCCGGCGAGGTGCTGGCTCAGGCAAGTCGGTTGCTGTCTGATGAAAACATTCAAAACGTCAACGACATTATTGCCAATGTTGAAATTTTGACGGGCGCTTTTGCCGACAACGAAGACCAGATTACTGAAACCCTTGGCAACATCAACCAGATCACAACCGACCTCGCACAGATGTCTAATAAGCTTGATGCGGCGGCGACAAGCCTTCAGGCGCTGCTTGATGATGACGCGCCGGAAACCGTCAAGGAAGCACAGGCATTGATGGAAGATTCACGCGCCCTGATCGATGACCTTCGCGGCGTTGTTGAAGAAAACCGCGGATCGATAAGAATTTTTGCAGACCAAGGATTGGGGCAGGTGGCGCCTGCCATGGCTGAATTGCGCAGATTGATGCGCACGCTCGATTATATGTTGCGGGAAATTGACCGCGACCCTCAGGCTTATTTCCTGGGTGAAAACGCGCCGGAATATGGCGCCGAGGCAGAACAATGAAATACGCACCAAGGGCTTTTATCTTGAGCGTCGCACTCTTTACCAGTGCTTGCGTTTCTTTATTGCCCGAAACCACACCAGCGAAACCCCGCTATCATATCAGTACTGTTGAGCTTGAACCTGGTTCGCGTGCGCCTGTTGAATGGTCTTTGGCAATCGATGATCCGCGCGCCACCCGCGCTTATGATTCAACCAAGATCGCCGTGTCGACGGCGCCGGGCAAAGTCGAGTATTTCGCCAATGCAGAATGGGCTGACCGGGCGCCGCGTCTGTTTCAAATTGCTCTCACGCAAAGCCTTGAAGATACGGGTCAGATCCTCAGTGTCGGCGACCGCCATGCGGTGCCGATTGCTGACCTCGTATTGCAAACTGACATCCGCAAATTGCAACTGAACGTTCGCAATGGAGAGCGGTCTGCTGACGTGTCTGTTTTTGCCCGTCTGACCAATGGCCGGGGTAAGGTATTTGCCGCCAAGCGGTTTGATGCGCACGCGCCGACAGCAAGCGACACGGCCGATGATGTGCTGAACGGTTTCAACTCCGCCTTCGAAAATTTGATCAAAGAGATGTCTGTCTGGACATTCGATGAGGGTTCAAAAGCGCAAGTGCGAAGCTAAGATTTAACGCCTTCTGACATTGCAACACGCTAAAAAAACGGCCCCGCGCCGGGGGGTAGGCGCGAAGCCGTTATACGCATTTCTCGTCGAAGGGCCTGTGGGAAGCAGGGTTAGAGTAATGCGCTGATTGCTAATGCATATCCTGCAAGAAGCGAGGTCACGGCGCCAAATGCGGAAACCCGGATCATTTCTATTTCTCCTTTGTCATCGTTCGTTTGTTGTCCCCAATAATTAGGGGTGGAGTAAATAAAAACAATCGATCATATATATAAAGTGTAATAGGAAAAACCTATCATACTACGTAATAATCAAATCCTTGAACTTGGCCTTCGCGACGTCGCGAATGATATTCGCAATTTTCTTGTAGGACTGTGCGCGCCCGGCGCTTTTTCGCCAGATTAAACCTATGGGCCGCGTGATGGAGCGCCCCCTTAAAGGCTTCACGACAATTTCTGCGCGGGATGAAATTTCTGAATGAACATAGAGCGCCGGCAGAAATGTGACGCCCATGCCCATGCCAACCATCTGACGCAGCGCATCCAGGCTGGTGCCCTCATAATCCCTCAACAGGGTTGCGCCGAAATCCTGGCACAGAGCATTGATTTGATCATGGAGGTGGTACTCCGGGCTGAGTGAAAGTATTTCCAGGCCCGATAAAGAGTTCACTGTCAGCTTTTCTTTTTTCGCCAAGGGGTGATCGACAGCGAGAGCGAGATAGAGCGGCTCCTGAAATAATTCTTCGGCAACATGTTCGCTGCTTGTGGCAGGCAACTGGCTAAGGACAACGTCATGCAGCCCGTTTGCCAGTTCGAACTCTAATTCTCTCGGTGCAGTCTCGCGCACATAAAGGCGCAAATCTTTATGTTTGCGATGAAGCCGCGCCACCACATGAGGCAAAAGATACGGGCCTAGTGTTGGCTTTGAGCCGAGCCTGATTGTGCCGGCCAGGCCAGATTGGGCGTTGCCCGCAAAATCGAGAATGCCTTGAGCTTCGTCAGCGATGCGCCGCGCTCTGGTAACAATTTCCCGGCCCACGGGCGAAAGAGCGACACCAGACCGACTGCGTTCCACGAGACGCAAACCAAGCACTTCCTCAAGGTTTTGTATTTGCGCGCTGAGCGATGGCTGACTGATTTCGCATTGTTCTGCGGCGCGTCGGAAGTGATTGGTCTCCGAAACGGCGAGTAAGCACCGCAACTGTTTTAAGGTGAGCGTTGATTGACCCATTTTTGCAATCCTGTTTCTGGCAAGTTTTAGCTTACATTATTTGATAGGAAAATCCAATCACATAATTGTTCTTAAGCCGGTTTTCCTTAACTCCTGATCCTCCTAAATTACAGCCTGAGTTAAGGAGTTTAGGAATTATGTTTGATTCAGGCCCGCCTACCGAAACCAAAACCAGTACGGTGAATGATCCTGTTTTGGCCCGGCTTTCGTTTTACAGGCAGAACGCGAAACGTGTGGATAAAGTGCAGCATGCAGACATAAAGGGGTCGTCTTCGGGTGATGACCAGATGATGTTCGATATCATTGCGCGCTGGCGGGGTGATGTTGGTGAGCTGCGCGATGCCATCGAAATGGCGTCCGACTGGGGCCCCTATGAACTCGTTGAAATGATCCCCGCATATTACGGTGATGACGAAGCGCGCAGAATTTTATGTCGCTTCCTTTATCATGGCGACGCGGCGGCGCGCTCTCAGTTTGAACATTGTCTGCGCGCAACCCTACTCAACATCACTGAGTGGGAAAATGCACCGCAGCGCCCACACCCTGACCCTGCAACCTAACTGAAAAGCGGAGATAATCATGATGTTGAAAACTAATGCGATGAAAAAAATTGCTTCGATCAAAGCGCGGCACAGAAATCTTGAGCGCAAGATTGAAATGGAAATGAAACGACCGTCGCCAGATGCGTCTATCGTATCAACGCTGAAAAAACAGAAGCTTCTGGCCAAAGATATGCTCTTTATTGTCCAGAGAAAATTTCGTGAAAAGTTGAAAGGCTCAGCGCCCGTCAATGCATAATTGACGGCTCGTAAGAGCCACAATTTAAAAATTAGAAAGAAGACCAGATGGCACAGATTGTCGCCAGAATAAATGATTTTTTGCGCCTTGAAGCGTCCGCCGGTATCATCTTGATGGCGGCGGCGGTTCTCGCATTAATTGCTAACAACACGCTTTTAAGTCCTCTCTATGGTGCGTTTCTTTCAACGCCCGTGGTGATTCAGATTGGGGCTTTGGAAATAGCCAAGCCGCTTTTGCTTTGGGTCAATGATGGCTTGATGGCGATCTTCTTTTTCCTTGTTGGATTAGAGATCAAACGCGAAGTTCTGCAAGGCGAGCTTTCCAGTTTCGACAAAGCAGCGCTTCCGATCTTTGCCGCCATTGGCGGTATGGCCGCCCCCGCTCTTATTTATGCGGGACTGAATTGGGGAAATGCAGAAACACTTGGTGGATGGGCCATTCCTGCGGCAACAGACATTGCGTTTGCGTTAGGCATCCTGGCGTTGCTCGGCGCGCGTGCGCCCGTAAGTTTGAAAATCTTCTTACTCGCCGTCGCAATTATTGATGATCTCGGCGCCATTATTATTATCGCCCTGTTCTATACGGCGGATCTTTCTTTGTCGGCGCTCGGCCTTGGGTTGATTGGACTTGCGGCTCTCATTGCTCTCAACCGGATGGGCGTTAAACGTATTACGCCCTATGTTTTAATCGGCGCTTTTATGTGGGTCTGTGTGTTGAAGTCTGGCGTGCACGCAACACTCGCCGGTGTTTTAACCGCGTTGACGATCCCAATGGCGGGATCCAGTAGTGAGCGCCAATCCCCGTTGCATAGGGTTGAGCATGATTTGCATCCATGGGTGGCGTTTTTAGTCTTGCCGATCTTTGCTTTTGCAAATGCTGGTGTTTCGTTCCAGGGGTTTTCTCTGGCGTCGCTGCTGGCGCCTGTACCGCTCGGTATTGCCCTTGGTCTTTTTGTCGGTAAGCAAGTTGGGGTTCTCGGTTTGTCATTCCTCGCAGTCAAAACCGGCTTGGCGAAACTGCCCGGCGACCTCACATGGCGTCACATGTATGGAGTCGCTTGTTTAACCGGTGTTGGTTTTACCATGAGCCTGTTTATTGGCGGTCTTGCGTTCAATTCCGCTGATGCGCTCAACGATGTGCGGATCGGCGTCCTCACTGGGTCAATTGCCTCGGGCCTTGTTGGTTATCTGGTGTTGCGCACGGCGCCGGTTCGAAGCGCCAATGCTCAAAAAGCGGGAGCAAGCAGCATTGATAGCCAGCGGTCGGCTGTGCAGGCGAGTGCGAGCTAACAGATGACGTGGTTGCTATGCGAAATATCCGACCGTTGCGCCGATCAGTAGATAGACACGCCCCAGCGGTGAGGAGAGGTATTCTTCCAGCTCCTCATCAGCGGTTTCTGAAGTGGTCGCGTCCTCAAGAAGTTTTTCAAACCCTTGCAGGAATGTATGAACGCCGCCCTCGAATTTGCGGTCGCGGGCAGATTCACTCCGGATACGGCGCTTTACGTCGGTTTCATTCAAGCGCAAGAGCCGGTTTGCGAAAACATTCCTGTCGCCGCGATCATAGCGTTCCTGCAGCGCCGGGGGCGGGTTGCCGTAAAGCCGCGTTTCCAGCTCGTAGGTAAAATCCTGCAAGGAAGAAATGATCCGGATGGCGTCAACGGCGTCGTCATGTTCTTCGCCGTTTGCATTTTTTGAGACCGCACCAAGCTCTAATGGTTCGGCGTCATCGGCAGCGTCAAGAATTTCGCGCCAGGAAACGTCGCCTTTCATCTTCTTTTTAGTCTCGGGCTTGGGCTTGTTGTCCTGGCCGGTGGAAATAATCGGCTCGCGGCGTGCTCGCTTGTCTCTTGTCGGGCGACGTTCGGCGATGTCGCGCGCTAATTCTTCCAGCCGCGCGGCGCCATTGCGGTTTGGCGCAGGTTGTTCTTTGGGCGTCAAATTCAGCGACGCGTCGTCTTTTTGTTTCCGTTTTGCAGCGGCTTGTTTTTCTTTAGCAGCTTTTTGCGCGGCGGCGGCCTCAGCCTTTTTCTCTTCTTCTGCTTGCTTTGCCGCCTGCGCTTCGCGCTCTGCTTCCCGCTTCATCTGGGCTTCGCGTTCAGCCTGGGCTGCAGCCAGTTTGGCGGAAGCTTCCTGTTCGCGCAGTTGCGCCTCGGCCAGCTTGCTCAAGCGCTCGGTTTGAGACGTAATAGCATTCGCCAGCCGATCTGCACGGTTGCTTTGTTCTTCGATCAGGGTTTCGAGGCGTTTATTTTCACGCTCAAGGGCAGTGCGTGCTTCGGCCAACGCTTTATTGCGTTCTTCAATTTTCGTTGCTGCTGTTTCAGTAAACTTCAATGCCGCCTGGGATTCTTTTTGCGCCTCGGCGCTGGCGGCGGCGACATCAGCGGAGGCGGCTCGTGCGGCTTCACCGGTTTTGCGGGCCGCTTCAGTTGCTTTTGCCGCCGTTTTTGTTGCTTCTTCTGCGTCGGCTTTGGCAGCGTCAATCGCTTCGCGGGTTGTCGCGCTCATTTCACCCAAAGTTTTTTTCGTCGCTTCCTGCACTTTGCTGGATTGCGCCGCCGCTGCGTCGAGCGCGGACTGAGCGATCCGTTCCGCTTCATCAGCTGCTGTTTGGATGGCCTCTTCTGATGCTTTTCTTGCTTCAAGTGCAGCACGGTTTGCAGACGCGCCAACATTCGCGGCGTTAAGGGCGGCGGATTCTGCAGCGGCATTTGACGCGACCGTTGCGCGTTCAGTCGCCTTTAATGTTTGTTCAGCGGCGGTATCTATTGACTGAGCTGACGTGCGCATTGTTTCATCGGTATCGCGCAACGCATCGCGCAGAGATTCAAAACTCGACAGCGCGCGTGCGGCGGCGTCTTCCAGCCGCACAAGACGATCATCAAATTCTGACTCAACCCGTTCCGAAATTGTGTCTGCAGACTGGATCGCTTCTATGCTTGCGTTGGCGCGTTCGGCGATCGCGGCTGCGAATGAGTCTGCATGGGCGTTCAGGCTTTCGGTTAGTTCCATCAACCGTGATCGCTCATCGGCGACTCGCTCAACAGCGCCGGTGGCTTTGAGTTCAATCGCATCACCGGCGATCTCAATCGCTTCCACATGCTGGCGGATCATCGATTCAACATTGGCCAGTCTTGTCAGCGCGCCATCGAGGCCTTGATTAAGCGTTGTCATGTGCCCGCGCATTACATCGCCAACCGTGTCGGCATTGCGCAAGGCGGTTACATCCGGCGTCACGAACTGTTGCGCGGCTTCCGCAATCGACTCGGCGGCGTTCAGCATGGTCGCCATTTTTGAAAACGCGTACCCCATCATCAAAATGATGGCAGGAACGACAATCGCAAAAAGAAGCGTCCCCATTTCATAGGCGGCAAAGGGGTTCCACCCGTCACTGCCGCCATAGAGTTGCAAATGCGCAATCCAGTTGCCGAGAGGCAGACCAACAATGAAGGAAAAGAAGACGAAGATCGCCGTTAACCGGGACGCCTGCCAGACCTGGCGGCTCATGGGATTCCAGCGACGCTCATTCCGGTTAATGACCGTCATGCCGAAATTGTCATCCTGTCCAACTGCTGCGCCGCTATCGGCTTCGACAATGCCCTGAAAACGCATCCGCGGCGCATCGCCGTCGCCAGCATTGCTGTCGCCAACGTCGGTCCCGCCAACCTGTGCGGCGCCTTCATCAGGCAGGCTGCCTTCAGGCGCGTCTGTGTCGGGGCGCTCGTTGCTCAAGCCGGTCTCCGTCCTTCGAAAGATACCCGCATAGCGGATTTTAGCAGTGACGCCAATCGCATAGGCTGGTTTCTTCCAGCCTCAGCGCTGTTTTTTCGTTAAGGTTTGGGGCGGGCCCACGCAGGCGCTCATCATGCAGGCTGTTTTTCCCCAGCCAATGATCCCATTCGTTGATGTAAAGAATCCCCCTAAGCAGAAAAATGACAGGGTGGGGAGGCTGCATACCCCCATTGTAACCAATGTTGGGTAACCAATCGCTGGCTTCGTGATCCAGCAAACAGGGCAGGGGCATGAGCGCTAAGGAAAATAGCCTCTCAAAATTTATTAATAGCGGCCCGGTTCAGGCGGTGGTGCTGGCGCTGATTATCCTGAACGCCATCATCCTTGGGGCGGAGACCTACCCTGGCGTGCAGTCAGTCTTTGGTCCAGCGCTGGAAATTGCTGATCGGCTGATCATTTATGCATTCATGATCGAAATCGGCATACGCATGATCGCCGAGCGAGGGGCCTATTTCCGCAATGGCTGGAATATATTCGATTTTTTGATCGTCGCCGTCTCGATTGTCGCCGCATCGAGCGGGCTTGCGGCGCTACGGGCGTTCCGGGTCTTGCGGGTCTTGCGCATCATCACGGTGATCCCGCGTATGCGCGTTGTTGTCTCTGCCTTGTTGGATTCGATCCCCGGCATCGCATCGGTCGGGGTCGTCCTGGCGTTGATCGTATATGTCTTCGCCGTGATTGCCGCCAGTCTCTATGGTCCGCAACACCCGGAGCTTTTCGGCGATGTCTTTACAGCGATGTATACGCTCTTTCAGGTGATGACGCTGGAAGGCTGGCCGGATATTGCCGCGCAAGTCGCCGAGACCCATCAGCGTTCCTGGGCGTTCTTTCTGACCTTTGTTTTGATCGCGACCTTCACGATGCTCAATCTATTTGTCGCGATCGTTGTGCGCGTCGTTGAAGAAGACAGCGATCAATGGATTGATGAGATGCAGGACAATCAAAAAGCGTTAAGCGCTGACATTGCGGCTTTGCGCCAGGACATCGCTGATATTGCGGCGCGCCTGCCGGAACGAAATCAGTAAAGTGCTGTTGGAGGATTTGAACAGGGCTACCATTCAGCCTTTTGCCTGTATAATTTAGCTTTTGTGCGAGCTTATGGCGATGATCTTAGCATAATCATTCTTGCACGTAGGATAATCATCCGCCTGTCTTGCCGCGCCGTATTCTTACGCGTAATTCAGTCTTTAAATAAGAAAATCCTGGGAGAAACGTCGCCATGCGATCGAACAGTCACGCCTTTATGAAGTTTGATCTTGATCCGATGATTGAGGAAATGCGGGACATGGTTTCGCGTTGGGTTGCGGACAAGTTGGCGCCGCGGGCCGCTGAAATCGATGCGACCAATAAGTTCCCGCGCGATCTCTGGCCACAACTTGGTGAGCTTGGATTGTTGGGCATTACCGCCGACGAAGAGGTTGGCGGCGCCGGGCTTGGCTATGTCGCGCATGTTGTTGCGATGGAAGAAATTTCACGCGGGTCCGGTTCTGTCGGCTTGTCCTACGGCGCCCATTCCAATCTTTGCGTCAACCAGATCAACTTAAACGGCAACAAAGAGCAAAAAGAAAAATATCTACCAAAGCTGATTTCGGGCGAGCACGTTGGTGCGCTGGCCATGTCAGAGCCCGGTTCAGGTTCCGATGTTGTGTCGATGAAATTGCGCGCCGAGAAAAAAGGCGACCGCTATATTTTGAACGGCAACAAAATGTGGATCACCAATGGCCCCGAAGCGGACACGCTAGCGGTCTACACCAAGACTGATCCGGAAGCGGGGTCACGCGGCATCACAGCGTTCATCATTGAAAAAGGCATGAAGGGTTTTTCAACGGCGCAAAAGCTCGACAAGCTGGGCATGCGCGGTTCTGATACCTGCGAGTTGGTTTTTGAAAATTGCGAAGTGCCGGAAGAAAATATTCTTGGCGGATTGAATGACGGTGTTCGGGTTTTAATGTCCGGCCTGGATTATGAGCGCACGGTTTTGTCAGCGGGTTCGCTCGGCATTATGCAGGCCTGTCTTGATGTGGTGCTCCCTTATGTTCACGAGCGCGAACAGTTCGGTAAACCCATTGGCTCGTTCCAACTGGTGCAGGGTAAGTTGGCCGACATGTACACAACGACCAATGCCTGCAAATCTTATGTCTATCAGGTCGCCAAGGCGTGTGATCGCGGTGAAACGACAAGGCAGGACGCGGCGGGCTGTATTTTATATGCAGCAGAAAAAGCAACACAGGTCGCGCTCGATGCGATCCAGCTTCTTGGCGGCAATGGCTATATCAACGAATACCCAACCGGTCGGTTGCTACGCGACGCGAAACTCTATGAGATTGGCGCCGGAACGTCGGAAATTCGCCGGATGCTGATCGGCCGGGAGTTGTTTTCAAAAACCGGGTGAGCCTATGTTCTGGAAGATAGCCTTGATTATAGTGGCGGCATTGGTCGGCGCTTACTTTTGGTTTCAATCTTCAGAGCGCGTTCAAAATTTCTTGGATGTTGATCACTGTATTGATGCGGGCGGCTGCTGGGACAGTGTCGATGATATTTGTCGTAAACATGAACCTAATGCGCAGAAACTATGTGACCGTGTGAATTCAGAGAAAAAGTCGGAACAAATAGATAATTCTCTACGTAGGATTGAAATTTGTGAGTGCCTCGCTGAAAGAAAAGATCTCTGGTTGTGCGGTCTCTCAGATGAGCCCATAGCTTATGATAACCCCAAGCGTATTGCCATCAATGACACAGTGACAACCGGTGCAAAGCTAAGTTACAGTTGTGAAGAATTCTAATACAGTGATTAGGTGAGAAACTGCTGTAGGTTGCGTAGATAAATCTAGGTGACTTAACCCGCTTGCGTCACGTCCGCCAACCGATCCTGTAATGCGCGCGCATCCGCTGTAGTTGGCGACGGTGTTTGGCGTTCCAGGCGTTCTTCAAATTTTTCGACATTGATGATTACGTCATCTTCGCCAATCTGATCGAACGGGTTTTCGAGATGGATTTGGATATTGTCGAGACTGGTCAATACGAAGGCGAACAAGACA
>BQJH01000047.1 GCA_021604605.1 Hyphococcus sp. | reverse complement strand
CTTCATGAAGCCGGCCTGCTGTGTTTTTGGCAGCACTTTCAGGACAGCATTGTCCGATTTGTTCACCTTAGACTCAGCAGATTTCAGCATCCGCTTACCGGCAGCCGTAATGCTGACAGCATTTGCGCGGGCGTCTTCTTTTGTGCGCTTGCGTGATAGAAGGCCTTTTTTAATCATCCGGGCAATCATGTCAGCAAGGGTTGAGCGGTCGATCCCTGTGTGGTGGACAAGATCTGTCTGGCTCAGGCCGGAATTCTGAGAGACAACGTGCAACACCTCAAACTGGCGCGGTGTTGGGCCAGCATTGCCAACTTCTTTAGAATAAAGATCATGGGCGTATTGTTGGGCGCGACGCAAAAGGTGACCCGGTGAGCTTTTCAGCGAATAAGCCATTCAATTCTCCGTTATTTAGGCTGTGTCGAATTCATACAAATGATACGCCTTCATCGGCTCCCACCATTGGCTCCCACCTTTGGGCCCCATTTTTAGGTCATCGAAACGGGCGCGATATCCTGCGGACAAATTAGAGCGATTACACTTGAATTGCACAAATATACCCGGCGCGGACAGTTTAGATGCGCGCTTGATATAGGATTTGGTTTCATTCGTCACCAACAAAATTGCCACACCAGGTCACATTGTTGAGGGTTAGACCCTATCCTGATGATCTGCTAACGAACCACTTGGTATCTAGATCATCCGTAGCAGAATAATGGGTCAAAAATCATGACTGACAGTCTGAAAAATACGCCTCAATTTGTACAAGAAATTCCACCGGGTGATGATCGTGAACGTGCGGTTTGCACATCATGTGGCTTTATCGATTATCAAAATCCAAAGATCGTTGTGGGGTCAGTGGCGCTTTGGGAAGACAAGATTCTTCTGTGCAAGCGCGCCATAGAGCCGCGTAAGGGCTACTGGACCTTACCCGCAGGGTATCTGGAGGTGAAGGAAACACCGGAAGAAGGCGCTGTCAGAGAGGCTTGGGAGGAGGCTCGCGCGCGTCTTCATCTGGAGCGATTGCTCGCCATATACAGCGTCCCACGGATTTCACAGGTGCAGCTGATGTATCGCGCCCGGCTTGCGTCACCTGAGATATCCGCCGGGCCGGAATCAGAAGCTGTCGCCCTTTATGATTGGGACGATATTCCCTGGGCTGATATGGCTTTTCCCTCTGCCGGGTGGGCGCTGCGCCATTATCGCGAAAGTATGGGGAAAAATAACTTCGCGCCTTTTACGAACCCGGAAGACGGTCTTTAGCTCTTTGGGTCGGATTCGTTCGCCGCATCATCATCTTCTTCTTGAGGCATGTGCTTTGCGATGAGCGGGGTCTGCAATGCTGTGAACACCAGACTGGCGATCGTAAAGCCGAAGACTTTCAGATTGACCCAATGTTTCTCCCCTGAGCAAGCGCCGCCGTCACCTGTGAGGTCGCAATCGCGCATGAGGTATCGCCATGCAATTTCATTGGAGATTGCAAGGACAGCAAAAAAGACTGCATAGCGCTGCGTCAATGTTTTCCATGCATCATCAGGCAAGTGCAGGGCGCCATCAAAGACAAGTTTGAGAAAGTTTCTTTTTGCCATGAGGCCGCCCGCCAACACGGCGGCAAACATTGTGTAAGCGATAGTCGGCTTCATGTAGAAGAAGGTCTTATTGTGCAGGATTAATGTTAGCGATCCTAATACACCGACGATCACGCCAGTAACCATTAGCATAGGCGCCACACGGCGCTCCTTCCAGACAGAATATATGAATGCCGCCAAGAAGGATGGCATAAACAAGCCAATGGCGAGATACATCTCTTCGCCCTCTGCAATGGTCCAGTCTTGACCGACAAGACCGCCTGCAATTGGCGCCAGTTTGCGCCCCAGAAAATATGCAATCATGAAAACCGCGAGCGGCCCCATATCAACGGCAAGCTTGGCGCCGCCGGATAGCCGTTTCGGGGAAGGGGAAGACTCGCTCATCTTAAATACTCCAGATACTCTACAAAGAGAGTTTGATTATTCGCCAGCCCCGACAAGGGCCTTCGCAAAATTTATAGCCTTAAAGTCCTGTAGATCATCGACGTCCTCACCGACGCCAATATAGTGGATAGGGAGCTTAAACTTTTCCGCCAGCGCCACCAACACGCCGCCGCGCGCGGTGCCGTCAAGCTTTGTCATGACAAGGCCTGTCACGCCTGCGACATCGGAGAAAACCTGCGCCTGGCTGATCGCGTTCTGTCCCACAGTTGCGTCGAGAACGAGCACAACATCATGGGGCGCTGTCTCATCAAGCTTTTTCAATACCCGGACTATTTTTGCCAGCTCATCCATCAGGGCGGTCTTGTTTTGAAGGCGTCCGGCAGTGTCGATCATCAAAACATCGCTGCCTGCTTCTTGAGCGGCTTTAACGGCGTCGAAGGCCAACCCGGCTGCATCGGCGCCGACATCACGAGCGATCACAGGCGTATTTGTGCGCTCCCCCCAGACGGTCAGCTGTTCAATCGCCGCCGCGCGGAATGTATCGCCCGCAGCCAGCATCACGCTCTTGCCGTCTGCTTTAAACTTTTGCGCCAGCTTGCCTATCGTCGTGGTTTTCCCGGCGCCATTGACGCCGATCATCAAGATGACATGCGGCTTGTTTGTCTCGTTGAGCGTGAGCGGTTTTTCTAGTGGCGTCAGGATGCTGGCGATCTCATTCGCCAAGGCTTCCTTGACTTCGGTGTCAGATATTTCTTTGTCGTACCTGTCTTTGGCGAGCGCTGTCGTGATTTGCGCTGCTGCCGGTACGCCAAGATCTGAGGTAATCAGCAGATCTTCAAGCTCTTCAATTGTTCCATCATCAAGTTTGCGCTTGGTGAAAATCGCGCTGACGCCTTCGGTCAGCTTTGATGATGATTTTGACAACCCCTGGGTCAGGCGCGACAGCCAACCGGATTTTTTCTCTTCGGGTTGCTCAACGCCTTCTTGGGCAATTGGTTCCCTTTGACTAATCGCCGATGTGTCAGGGGCGGCCGCCGATGGCGGCATCACTTGCTGCGTTGTTTCTTGAGCTTCTGGTTCGGGCGGGGCTATGGGCGCGTCAGCTTCAGGAGGCTGGCTTGTTGGTTCAGATTGATGCGGAGCTTCCTTGTCGCTGTTCTCAGCATTTATGTGTGCGTTCGTCTGATCGTCCGCAAGCGGTGCTTCTTCCGCTTTTTTCTTCTTGCCAAAAATGCCGGAGAGGAAGTTGTTCGACACGTTTATATTACCTGGGTGAATTTTGATGAGATGAAAAATAAGACTGTGGAGGAGGTTAAGCTCATGGCGGGGAAATGATTTCTCCGCGTAACATATCTCCATCCCTCGCCGTAAGGCGAATGTTGGCGAGCCCGTCTTGCGTCTCGGGCGATGGTGATTTTATTGGGTCTAATTTTACGCTTGCAAAATTGCCAAGGCGCGCCCGGCCGCCACTTTCCAGAACCGAGATTTCCTCGCGCCCAATCAGACTGTCAAGAAAGTGATGGAGAGCCGATTGGCCTTTATCTCGCAAGCGTCCCGCACGTTCTTTGATGACGGGGCGCGGTAATTGCGGCATACGGGCGGCGGGCGTTCCTTCGCGGGGAGAGAATGGGAAAACGTGCAGATATTGCAAACCTGCCTCATCTACGATGTTCAGCGAGCGTTGGAACATCTCATCGTCTTCTGTTGGGAAGCCAGTGATAATGTCAGCGCCAAACGCCACATCGCGCCGCAGTCGCCTTATCGCGTGGCAAAGTTCAATCGCCTGTTCCCGGCTATGGCGTCGTTTCATCCGTTTCAGGATCAAATTATCACCTGCTTGCAGGGATAGATGTAAGTATGGGGCGATGCGCATATCGCGAGCGATCAAGTCAAACAGTTTTTGATCGATCTCGGCGCCGTCAATAGAAGAAAGGCGAAGGCGGAATAGTTCTGGCACATGAGTGAGGATCGCTTCAACAAGAGTGCCGAGCGTTGGCGCCCCATCAAGGTCCGCTCCATAAGATGTTATATCCACGCCCGTTAGAACGATTTCGCGGTGGCCTGAGGCAACAAGCCGCTGTGCGTGTTCAACAGCAACATTAACAGGGACAGATCGCGAATTACCGCGCCCATAAGGGATGATACAAAATGTACAGCGATGGTCGCAGCCATTTTGTATCTGTAAAAAAGCACGCGCGCGATCGCCATAGCCGTCAATCAGGTGTCCGGCAGTTTCGCGAACAGACATGATGTCGTTGACGTGAACTGACGTCGCATCTGTATCGTTATTGCTTTCAGCGAGAGTTTGCCATTGAGCGAAATCAAGTTTTTCCTGATTGCCGATAACAGCATCGACTTCAGGCATGGCGGCAAAATCATCCGGGTTTGTCTGGGCGGCGCAACCTGTAACAATGACGCGTGCATTAGGCTGGGCGCGGCGGGCCTTGCGGATTTGCTGGCGGGTCGCGCGCACGGCTTCATTGGTGACGGCACAGCTGTTGATCACGACCGCATCGCGTAGCCCTGCCTTATCAGCGTGGCGTCGCATTGCCTCGCTTTCAACAGCGTTGAGCCGACAGCCCAGGGAAATGATATCCGTTTGCGCATTCATGAGGCGCTATTTGGGCCATGCGGGCGCTAAGAACAAGCCGTGACGGCTATTGAGACGCCATCGAGGGCGGTGGAGATTTAACGCTGAGCAGCCATGCGCTCGCGTCGCGCGGGTTGATCGAAGCTTTCTTCATGAAATACCGCGTTATGGGCTGTGTCGACAGTTTCATCTTCAGTGATCTTTTCACCCAAAAACCGCATGGCCTTATAAAAATCATCCTGCACGATAAACTTATTAACCGTCTGATAGAGCTGCTCAGCGCCCTGTCCGGGATAGTGCTGCAGCGTATGTTCGACCAACAATTTTGCCTGTGGCGGCGGTAGTTGTCCGCCAACGGCAAGCTGGATCACATAGTAGGCGCGCTTGAGCGGTGTTGTGGCTTCTTCTGGTTTCATCGCGTCGCGCATACGTAAAATGTTGGCATTTTCCGTCTTGATTAGCAGCTTTGCTTTGGCGTCGCCGTTCTCGATGATGACGCCATTGATCATTAGCTGCTCGCGTGGGCGCAGTTTTAAGATTAATCCGGCCATGCGGTTCTTCCCCTGTTGCAGCTCCATTATTTCGCGAGTGAAGCAAGAAATGCAACTATAAAGTGTATATGAGACAACTTTAACGGGAAAGTTTAAAAAGCCGTGAATCAGGAGCGATGTAAAATAAGCGCTAGTTTTCCATTGCCAGGAGGATGGAAAAGCCAACAACCATGAACAGGACCAAGGGGAAAAATGAACCAATAATGGCTGGTAATACGCCTAGTTTCCCAAGGGCGAGCGAAAGGCTTTCGGCTACGAAATAAGTAAAGCCAAGGCTGGCGCCAGTGACAGTGCGCGCCAGCAGGACGCCCTGGCGATGGACGCCAAATCCGGCGATGGCCCCTAGAAGCGGCATAATTAATGTCGCCATGGGTTTTGAAAACCGCCCCAGGAAAGAGGTCATGGCTTCGCGTGTGTCAGCCCGGTCCTCACGCAATTGGTCGATTTTTTTAAAAAGCTCACCCAAGGGTGTTTGATCCGGTTTTAAAGTCAGCGCGAATAAGAGCTCAGGGTTCAGGCTATTGGTCCATAACGCTTCCGGCGTGTTCGTCGTCTCAAGCGTTTCTGCGTCTAAATTAGTGACGCCGAACAAACGCCAGACGCCGTCTTCGTGGCGCGCGGCGCGCGCTTCAATTACATTGGAGGTCAGGCGTACAGGGTCGAAATTGCGAATGGTGACACCGCTTAGTAAGACCGCATCACCAAAACGCGCTGCACTGTCTGCGGAGATAAATTCCCCGTCAAACTCAACCCAAATATTGGTTCGCGTGCCCGTATCTTTTTCGAGGTCTACGGCAAAATCATTTGCCCGCCAATAATCGAGCGCTTCAGATGATTTCACCGTAACGGCTTCATTGAAGATGAAATGGCTGGTTGCGATCAGGGCGCAAATGAACCCGAACGGAAAGAGCACCCGGTGCACCGACATTCCGGCCGAGCGCATAATGGTGATTTCGCTTGTATGGCTAAGACCGGCAAGCGTCACGACAATCCCAAGCAAAGCGGCGAAGGGGGTAAACTGACTGACGATTTGCGGGGAGCGCAATTTCAGATACCGCAACAGAGAATCGCTGCCGGCGCCTTGCGCCGCGAGAATTTCACTTGAGTTGTTGAGGAGGTCCAGCATCTGCAAAAGGATCACGAAAAATAACAACAGCCCGATAAACCGAATAAAGAACATCCGGCCCACATAGAGTGTGAATATGCCTTGCGCGGGATTCATGACGCGCTGCCTTTCTGTGCACTGGCTCCTGCACCGGCTTCAGCGCTGGCAAGTCTTGGCGGCGATGCCTGGCTGCGGGTCATCACTTTCGTTGCCCGCGCCTGTTCAATCGACCCGCTATACATCAGGATAGATATGATGGTGAATACCGCGAACACCCCCCACATGGAAATATATGGCGACAGACGGCCTTCCGCAGCGGCCACCATCCCCCATTCTTCCAGCAGCTCATGATAAATAATGAGAATAGCAACGCCTACTATGGGCTTTAGAGTTGAGGCTTTGCGTCGGCCGGTAACGCCGGTTGCGATAGCCAAAATTGGCATCACCAAAAATGTCAGTGGGTGAATAATTCGCCAGTGAAAGCCGGCGCGGTAATCTGAATACTCTGCGGCGCTTATATTTGTGTCCCCCTGCAGGGCCCGGACGATTTCGTTAAAGGTGGCTTCGCGTTCATCTCCGCCTCGGGCGCGAAATTCGCCAATTGCCGGTAAATCTATCTCAAGGTCAAAGCTATCGAAGTTTAGCGCCTGAATACGTTCGCCCAAAGGATCGATAATAATCTGACGGCCCTGCTCCATTTTCATCAACAGGGAAGTAATTTTGGGCGTGGTTGAGATCGTTGCGCGCTTTGCTGTGATCACGGTCTTGCCGCCATCGGTGTTTTCTCTCTCAAGAAAAATGTTCACCGCTTCGCGAGTTTCGGTGTTGATTTCCTCCAGTCTGATCGTGATCCGGTCAGAAATCTCAATGAACTCACCGGCCGGGATTTTTATGCCAAGAGCGCCGCTCGTGACATCAAAACTTATCTGCCGATATTTATATTGCGCGTAAGGTTGGATGTAAGAGACCAACAGGAAGTCAACAACGATCAGGACAAGAACCAGCATATAAACCGGTCTTAGTAATCGTCCAAAAGAGGCGCCGCTGGAGCTGAGTGCATCAAGCTCACTGGACATCGACAGGTTACGAAAGGCAAGCATGATCCCGAGAAATGTGCCGAGGGGAAGCGCAAGCCCGAGATAATGCGGCACCAGATTAGCTAGCATCCGCCAGACGACGTCTACGGGGCCTTGTTCGGCAAGGACGAAGTCAAAAAGGCGCAGCATATTTTCCAAGAGGAGGAGCATGCCCGCAACGCCAAGCGCCAGGATCAGCGGTGTCGCAATTGTGCGTAAAATATAACGGTCAACAAGACTCATGGACGGCGTGGCTCACCAAAGGAAATCTTTTGGGCGCCGATCCGATAAAGAAAAGGCGGAAAGCAAGGTCTGTAGCGAATTCCGGGCCACTCGGGAAGGCGGCAAGCGAGATTCACGCGATTATTCAGCAGCTTCCTGCTTGTGAAGTGCGCTCGGCGTCGTTTTTGGGTTGCGCCGCGCCAAATGGGCCGTGGCGAGGAACATCACGGCATTGAAGATTTGAGATAGTCCGGCCTCTGCCACCAGCATGCCGGCGACGGCCGCTTCTGGCGCATTCACGATCGGTGAAAGGCTTAGGGCGGCAGTGAGGTAAACAATGTCCTGATTGGGAAGAAACGGGATGCGGCTCAAGACCAGTTGCAGTGCAATAAAAGTGAGCCACGCCATTAGCGGCGCGCCGGGCAGGGCGGCGGCGTACATCGCGGCGTGGAGCAAAATGATCAGAACCTGCCGTGATCCATGAACGGTCAAGAGCTTCGGCATGATCCCGCGCGGCAGCGCCAGCAGCTTTTCCCTGAAAGTGGCGACCAGAATGGCCAGTGTTGAAGCACTGGTGAAGGCGAGAGCAAATAGCCATTTAGCGCCTGGAAAAGCCTTCAGTCCTGCACCCAATCCGCCTGTGATGGCGAGGATGATAATGAGGATGACGGTTGCGGCGTTAGAGGCGAAGGCGGAGAGCAAGTTATTATCTTTTACGCCAACAAGGATTTTTTTGTTGGGTATATGCAGGGTGCGCCTTGCCCAAACCGTTAAAAACGCCTCACCGGAATAGCCCATGACCGCAAAATTGTAGACCCGCTTTCTGACGAAGACGAAGAAGTGCCTGACCAGCGGTGTTGACCAGACGATCTCGTAAATGGCGAGTTCAGAAATCGGCAACGCCAAAAAGCGCAGGGTAAAGAATATATAAAACCAGGGAGAGGCCGGAAGCGATTGTGCAACCTCCATCCACCCAACCTGGCTAAGGCGGTATATCAGATAGGCGACGACAGCAGCGAAAAGCGCATATTGCAAAATGGTGAGGGCGCGTTGAACATCCTCACGTTCGCGCAAACTGCGCCATCGTGTTTGGACACTCTCCCAGTGGTTGCGCCATGCGACCATCGCTTTGTTACTTCCCGTCTTTTTTAGGCGTTACCTGAGCACCCTGATTTGCCTTATGTGGCGGGCCGGAATTTTCTGATGGCTTCGTGATAATCATCAATAAGATGATCCAAAATCACCGCCCATGAATAATCAAGCGCCCGTTCGCGTGCGGTGGCGCTCAGGCGATTGCGTAATTCGCCATCTCCGGCGAGGCGTTCCAAAGCAACCAGAAAGGCCTCTGTATTGGGTTCGGCCAGCAAGCCTGTTGTCTCATGTTCAATCAGGGAGGCGCTGCCTGCAGCATTGGCGCAGAGCGGTGTGGTGGCGCAAGCCATAGCCTCAAGGGTTACATTGCCAAAAGTTTCTGTGATGCTGGGATTAAAGAAAATATCAGCGCTGGCATAAGCGCGGGCGAGCTTGTCGCCTTTGAGGTGGCCAGTGAAATGACCGGTGCTGAGTTTTTCTGCGAAGGCGGCGCTTTCGGGCCCTTCACCGACAACGAGTGCTTTGACGCCCTTGGCGCGAGACATAGTCTCAACAAAAACATCGATACCTTTTTCAAGGACCAGCCGTCCGACAAAAGCTACGACGATATCATCATCACTAAAGCCCAGTGATCGTCGCCATTCCATGTCGCGCTTGTCAGGGTTGAATTGCACATTGTCGACACCGCGTGTCCATAACCGGATATCTTGACCGATCCCGTCTTCGCTTAGCTCATCGGCCATAGATTGTGACGGGGCGTAAACCTGCTCGCAGCGAGAATAGAAAAACCGCATATAGTTTGTGAGATATTTTTCCAGCCAACTGGCGCTATAATAGCGCGGATATGTATCGAAGCGCGTATGAAAAGAGGCAACAGCGGGAATGTGGTTTTTACGCGCGTATCGTAGCGCCCGATAGCCAAGATAATCTGGCGCAGATAAATGAATAAGATCAGGGTTTAAATCTTTAAGGCGCTGCTTGATTTCGCCGCTCATTCCCACCGCCAGCCTGTATTCACTTCGCCCCGGGAGTGCAAAAGACGGCGCTGAAATCAGCGTACCGGAATGGGCAAAAGCTGGCTCTTTAATTGTTGGGGCAAAGACAAGCACTTCATGGCCGCGTTCTTCAAGATGGGCAACCAGCATGTTGAGCGCCCGCACAGGGCCATCCATTACATAATTATAATTGCCGGAAAAAAGTGCAATTCGCAGTTTTTTCTTTGTTTGTTCGCTTACAGAGTTTTCTGGAGTATGCGTCATGGTCATTCCGGTGACGCCGCAATCACTGACGCCTCATCCTTTTGATCTTATTGAGGCCAGCATGCAATGTGGAAGTTTTCCTGACCAGCCATCGGGCGGGCTTGTTTATTCGCTTTCAACCCGACCTTCAACCCAATCCCAGAGCAGGGCCGATATGTCCGCGCCGCCAAAGCGGCGGACTTCCTGCACCCCAGTGGGGGAGGTGACGTTTATCTCGGTCAGATAGTCCCCAATGACATCAATGCCGGCAAAAATCAGCCCTCGTTCAGAGAGCGCCGGCCCGATACGGTCGCATATTTCCTGGTCGCGTTCATTCATCTCTACCGCTTCCGCTCGCCCGCCGACATGCATATTAGACCGGGTTTCTCCTGCGGCCGGCACGCGGTTGATGGCGCCAACGGCTTCCCCATCAATCAGGATGATGCGCTTGTCGCCTTTTGTGACCGACGGTAAAAACTTTTGTGCAATGATTGGCTCATGAAAATGTTCCGCAAACATTTCCAGTAGCGCGTTGAAGTTTCCATCATCGGGTTTGACGCGAAAAACACCGGCGCCGCCATTTCCATAAAGCGGTTTTATGATGACGTCTTCGTGCTCGATCTTAAAGGCGCGCACCGCTTCAAGATCGCTGGTGATGAGAGTCGGCGGTGTTAAGTCTTCAAATTCGGTGACAAAAAGTTTTTCTGGCGCATCGCGGATGGCGCGCGGATCATTCAGGATCAAAACATCGGGTTGCAATCGCTCTAGAATTTGCGCTGCTGTAATATACGCCATGTCAAAAGGCGGGTCCTGGCGGATCAGGATGACGTCAAAACTTCGTAAATCAACCTGCTCTTTAGAGGAGAGTTTAACGTGTTTGCCTTGCTCCCGTTGCAGATCTGTTGCGTGTTGCGCGCGTGCAAAAACATTGCCCTGATAGAGTTGTAAACTCCCCGCCGCATATACCCAGACTTCATGGCCGCGGCTGTATGCTTCAAGCGCCATATCAAAAGATGTGTCGGCGTGAACGTCGACATCTTCGATCGGGTCCATCTGTATAGCAATTTTAAGCATGCCGCAGTCGTTGCTTTCTTTTCGGGTTTTAAGGGTTTTGTTTGATCACGCCGGGCGGGCTGATGACGATATGGCTGACAACTTTTTCTACACCGCTGATTGATTGGGCAATCTTCAACGTCTTGTCCATTTCTTCTTTGCTGCGGGCAGCGCCAAGAACATAAACAACAGCCTCCGAAACTGAAAACTTAAAGCGTCCGCTTGTGACGTCTTCATCAGCAATCAGGCTCGCGCGCAATGCTTTGTCAATGCGTGTATCTTCAAAGCCTTGGCCAAAGGATGTTTTGTCGCCGATCAAAACTTCATCAATGACCAGCTTAACGCCTTCAGCTTTCCACGCATTGGCAAGTAAGCGCTGCCTGCCTTCTTCACTCCACATTGAACCGGTTAACATGAGACGCCCTTCGAGCAAAGTCGTATCGATGTTTGAGTAGTCAAACTGCCGGTCTGAAAATAAGACGGTTTTCAGTTGTGTATTGCCGGTGAGGTCAGAAAAGCTCTCATCAAGGGAGCGGCTGGAAGCGCAGGCGGAAAGGGCTGCGGCCAACCCTGCAGCGAGTATCCATCGTTTGGGTAGTGCGATCATCAATATGGTTCCTTCGTATTTTGTTCGCCCCCGAAATATCCCTTTTGATTGGCGCCATTTGCCGGTGATGAAAACTGCCACACCATCAATTTTCCGTTTTTACACCTGCTCAGAAATCATCCTGCCAAGCGTTCGTCAGATGGCGCATCCGCCATCCTGCAATGGCGATAATATCGTAACGCATATCCATTTGCGCAAGGTCTGGGTTGTGCGCGAGAAACATTCCGGCCGCGTTACTGACCCGGCGGCGATTGGTGTGAGTAACGGCCTCAATAGCGCTATCCAGCTGCGCGCGGGATTTTACTTCAACAAACACCAGTAATTTGCCGCGTTTCGCGATCAAGTCGATTTCACCATTTGGCGCTTTGAAGCGTCGGCGGACGATGGAAAACCCTTTCGCCATCATCAAGAATGCGGCGAGCCATTCTGCGCGCCGACCTGCGGCTTCTGATCGGCGGCGGCTTTGGGGCGTCGCCTTCATCGGCGTTCCTTGATCGCTAGCGCCCGCTGATAGGCAGTCTTTTTTGCAATGCCGAGTTCTTGTGCGGCTGCAGCGGCGGCATCCTTCACGCTCATCTCTTCCAATGCGTTTTGTAGGTAGTCATTGATATCTTTATCGTCGACGGGACGGTTTTCTGCAGGGAAAACAAGAATAACAATTTCGCCTTTGGGCGGCTGATCTTTGTAGGATTGCCCAAGCTCCATCAATATGCCTTCGCGAAACTCCTCATGCAGCTTTGTTAATTCCCGTGCGACAACCGCCTGACGGTCCCCAAACGCTTTCGCCATGGCGATCAAGCTATCGCCAAGGCGTGGCCCTGTTTCATAAAAAGCGATGACTCCGGGAACCGTAGAGAGAGAGTTGAAAACTTGCTCGCGTGCGCCTGATTTGCTTGGAGGGAAGCCTGCAAAAAAGAATTGATCGCTTGGTGCGCCGGCTGCGCAAAGAGCGGTGATCGCGGCGTTGGCGCCGGGGACAGGGAAAACATCGAGCCCTGCGTCACGGGCCTCACGAACCAGTTTATAGCCCGGATCAGAGATCAGGGGCGTGCCAGCGTCAGAGACGAGGCAGATCGCGGCCCCATCTTGCATTTTTGTAATGATACCGGGGCGGACTCGGGCGGCATTGTGATCATGATAGGGCGAGCGCGGCGTCTCGATCCCGTAGGCCGAGCAGAGCTTGGCGGTTTGCCTCGTGTCCTCGCACAAGATCAGGTCCGCCGCTTTCATGGTTTCCACAGCCCGATAGGTCATATCGCCAAGATTGCCGATTGGGGTGGCCGTCACATAAAGACCGGATTTTAAGATTATCGACCGAGGTTCCATGAGAAAGGATTGGCCTTCTGTCGCCGCGGCGTCAATCATTTCTCTGGAATATAGAGCCGGTCGATGGCGGTACGTCTATAGTTTACGAAGGCGGCGGGGGCGGCTAACCTGCGCGCCAGCTAAGCGGGCAAAAAGGTGGGATGAATGCGAGTGAATGTTGAGACGGTGATGAGAACAGGTGTTCTCGCATTTTTTGCTATTTTGCTGGCGTCATGCGGTTCGACGCCGAGCCGACCCGGTCCGCCGGTGATCGCCCAGCCTGATCGCCCGGTTACTGAACCAACGCCATTGCCTGACTATCAGGAAGAGGCGCGCCGGTATGATCGGCGAGGTTTTGTTGAGCCACGGCACATGGATGGCAAAGAGCCGGTGCGCGTTGGGCTTTTGTTGCCTTTTTCCGCCCCAAGTGAAGCGGCGCAAAAAGTCGCCTCCGCAATGTTCGATGCAGCGCAGATGGCGGCGTTTGATGCGGGCGATGATCGTTTCTTATTGATCCCGAAGGACACAAAAGGTTCCGCCGATGGTGCGGCGGCGGCGGCAAGATCAGCCATGGCTGACGGCGCCGAGATACTTTTAGGCCCCTTGTTTTCTGAATCCGTTGAGGCCGCCGCCGTTGTTGCGCGTTCCGCCAGAACACCGATGATTGCGTTTTCTTCTGATTTAAAAGCTGGCGGCAATGGCGTTTATCTTCTCAGCTTCCCTCCTGAGCTCGAAATTTCACGGGTGACAGAATACGCCGTCAACCAGGAGATGACCCGCTTTGGCGTACTCGCGCCAATGACAGAATATGGCAACCGGGTTTCCAGCGCCTTTGCGGAAGAAGTTTTTATCCGTGGGGGGACGATTGTTCACGAAGAGCGCTATGAACAAGAACCTGATGCGATGCTCGCGCCAGCGAAACGTCTGGCGCAATATTCCAAAGAAATTATACCGCTTGAAATGCGCCATGAGTATGAAGGCAATCGGCCAGCAGCTCAAAACGTTGAAGCCGGGTACACGCAAGGTTATCAGGCGGTTTTGATGCCGGAGCAGGGAACGCTCCTGCGGGCGCTGGCGCCGCTTCTGCCATTTTACAATGTTGATATTACACGGGTGAAACTTCTGGGTGTCTCGGCGTGGAAAAACCCAAGACTGACCCGTGAGCCCGCCTTGCGAGGGGGGTGGTTTGCCGCTCCTGATCCAGAAATTACCCGTAATTTTGAGAACCGCTACGCCGGTTCGTTCGGTTCTGCGCCGCCGCGTCTTGCATCCCTTGCCTATGACGCAACGCTGCTCACGGCTCGTCTTGCGGCGAGTGACCGCCGTCGCGGGTATTTTTCAGCCGAAGCGATTACGGACCCGAACGGTTATTTTGGCGCTGACGGACTATTTCGCCTCAACCCGGACGGCTCCGTTGAGCGTGGCCTGGCTATTCTGGAAATTCAGCCTGGCGGTATTTTGACGATTGATCCGGCGCCGCGAAGCTTCGCGCCAGGCTTTTAATTTTGACGCAACGCGTTTTTGAAGTTTTCTGATCGGGATTTTATGTTGCGTTTTGTCTCCGTCCTCTTTGCGGTCGTTGTGTTTGTTGCAAATGCCGACGCGCAAGAAACGACCCAATCTGCCAAGGCGATGCTT
>BQJH01000046.1 GCA_021604605.1 Hyphococcus sp. | reverse complement strand
AAGCCTTCCGCGAGATTGGCGTGAGGCGATGTATCCTGACCAAGTTTGACGCTACCAAACGCGTCGGCGCTGGGCTTTGCGCCGCCTTTGAAGGCGAGTTAGGGCTCGCCCATTTTTCAGAAACGCCGTTTATCTCGGAAGGTCTTTTACCAGCCACACCGGAGTTTCTTGCGCGGCGCTTAATCGCCAGCCGACCCGGCAAAATCGGGTAGAGAAACCCTTAAAAGAAAAAGCGGGCCACGAAGGGCCCGCCAATATTTACGCATGATACTTTCTTGTCTTGTTTGCCTGGGACCCCTCCCTTAAGCGCTCTTTACTTAGAACCGAGCAACGCAACCGGGTCGATCGCTTTCAAGTCTTTCCGGACTTCAAAATGCAGCTGTGGTGAAGACACGGCGCCGGTCTGCCCAACTTTTGCAATCACTTGTCCTTTGCGCACGCGGGCGCCTTTTTTAACAAGCATCGCATCATTGTGAGCGTAAGCTGTTACATAACCGTCTGTATGTTTGACCAACAGAAGATTGCCGAAGCCATCGAGCTCCGACCCGCGATAGACAACTTCGCCATCAGCAGAAGCCCGCACCGGCGTACCGATTGGGGCTGCGATATTAACACCATCATTGCGTCGGCCAAGATCAACCGTTCCGTATGAGGCAATCACTTTGCCTGTAACCGGCCAGTCAAAGAAACTTTCCGGCGAGACCGGTTTAGTTGGCGTGTAAGATACATTCTTCGTTAATTCAGCAACATTACGCGGCTGCGACGTTTGCTTCGCCTGTGCAATCTTTTGCGGTTTCGTCGCGTTGTTGCGTGAACCAGCATATAGATTGTTGTCGACGGGCGCCTGCGGAATTAAAACCTGCTGACCTAAACTCAATCGATAGGGATGAGTTAAACCATTAGCCTGGGCAATCGCTTTCGCTGACACCTTTGCATTGCGCGAGATCGAATAGAGCGTGTCTCCTGCCCGCACCTGATAAAGGATATTACGGGCGACAATTTTTTTCTGACTTTTGACTGGAGAAGCATGCTGCACAACATTCGGCAACTTCAGTGTCTGCCCAACGGATAACGCATAAGGCGCCCTTAACCGGTTCGCCGCGATAATCGCTTTTGGCGGCACATTATAGCGTCGCCCAATTCCATAAACCGTATCGCCATGGCGAACCGAGATAAGCGTGCTGTCGTTACTGGCGCTTACTTTTCTTGCTTGCGGTCTTGCCTCGTCTGATAAGTAAACAGCGGAAACTGGCTGTAACTGCACCGGCTCAACCGCTGCTGTTCGAACAGGCGTTGGCGCTGCTTGATGCGAGGCCGCTGGCGTTCTGTAAACCTGTTGCTGAGGCGAATTATAAACCCGCGCCTGATGGCCGGGATCGTTCCCGTAAACAATCGGCGCTGCACTGTGCGAGCCGCACGCAGCAAGCGCTAAAGATAATGTCGCCAACGCAGAAATCCGTACAAAAGTCATCGCCCCCTCCAACTGGGTGTCGTTCAAACGATTCGGGGAGACGTTTGTTCATTTTGGTTAACAAGCCGTTAATTTAACCAATTGTTGACCTTTTCAATCGCCCGGATTTGCTGGACCATTCAATGTTTTTGATAAGGCTTGATGCGCATCCTGATGAGTGAGAGCGAGGTGCAAAGGCGTGATCGAAATCCGCCCTTCATAGATCGCCTTGATGTCTGTTCCTTCAGGCGGGTTCGATAATTGGCCGGTATAGCCGTACCAATAATAAGTACCGCCGCGCAGATCTTTTCGTTCTTCAGCAAAAAGCTGCACCGCATCGCGGTGCCCTTGAGCCGTCACCTCTATCTCGTTCACCTCAGCCGGTTCACGATCCGGGAAGTTCACATTGATGACCACATCTTTTGGCCAGCCTTCTTTCAGCAACTTCTTCACGATAGATGCGCCGTGAGTTTCTGGCGTTTCCCAGCGCGCCGTGTCACGAGAGAACCGCGCTAGAGACAACGCAATCGATGGGATGCCCATGGACATGCCCTGCAGCGCGGCGGCAATGGTCCCCGAGAAGGTAACGTCTTCAGCGATATTCTGACCATTATTGACGCCGGACAAAATCAGGTCCGGCTTTTTACCGTCAACAATTTTGGTGACACCCATCATCACCGCATCGGTCGGGGTGCCGTTCACAGAAAAACGCCGATCATCATATTTGCGAATGCGTAAAGGGTGCGCCAGCGTCAACGCACGCGCGGCGCCCGACTGTTCTTCCTGCGGCGCGACGACCCAGACATCATCGGAAAGTTGTTGAGCAATCTTAACAAGACTTTCCAGCCCGCGCGCGTGAATACCGTCGTCGTTTGAACAGAGAATACGCATGAGGTCAGGCCTTCTCGATCTTCTCAAGGCCGCCCATATAGGGTTGCAAGGCTGCCGGCACGGCGATGGAACCATCCGGCTGCTGATAGTTTTCCAACACAGCAACGAGCGTTCGCCCGACAGCAAGACCAGAACCATTTAGGGTATGTACGAACCGCGTTGCCTTTTCGGCTTTCGGACGCGAGCGCGTGTTCATCCTGCGCGCTTGAAAATCACCGCAGTTAGAGCAGGACGAAATTTCGCGATACTGCCCCTGTCCCGGCAACCAGACTTCAATGTCGTATGTCTTGCGGGCGGAAAAGCCCATGTCGCCGGTGGATAAAACCATGGTGCGATATGGTAGATCGAGTTTTTGCAAAATCGTTTCTGCACATTCGGTCATCCGCTCATGTTCTGCGTCTGATTTTTCCGGCGTGGTGATCGATACCATTTCGACTTTTGAGAATTGATGCAGACGGATCATCCCGCGCGTATCACGGCCCGCCGCCCCCGCCTCAGAGCGGAAGCATGGCGTCCACGCCGTAAACCGCAACGGCAATTCTTCTTCGGAGAGAATATCTTCACGCACAATATTGGTGAGAGAAACTTCTGCGGTGGGGATCAACCAATGATCGTTGGTTGTTTTGAACAAGTCTTCAGAAAATTTCGGCAACTGCCCCGTGCCGTAAAGCGGTTCATCTCGCACCAAGAGCGGTGGTTGACATTCCGTGTAGCCAAATTCACCCGTATGCGTATCGAGCATAAAGCTGGCGAGCGCTCGCTCAAGCCGCGCGAGCTGGCCTTTCAGCAAAACAAACCTTGAACCGGACATGCGCGCTGCTGCTTCAAAATCCATCTGGCCTAACTCTTCACCCAGATCGAAATGTTCTTTCGGGTTGTTTAAGCCTTTGGGTGTTCCCCATCGGCGGATTTCTTCATTCGCTTCTTCATCTTCCCCCTGCGGCACATCATCAGCGGGGATGTTCGGCAAGCCGGAAAGGATATCGCGAATAGCGTCGAGGTTTTTGGCCTTCTCGGCTTCCGCCGTCGGGACTTGTTTCTTGATGTCGTCCACTTCAGCGCGCAGGCGATTAAACTCGTCATCATCGCCTTTGGCTTTCGCCGCTCCGATCAGTTTCGACGAGGCGTTGCGTCGCGCCTGTAAATCATTCAACGCCTCGGTGTATTTGCGCGCTTCCTTATCAAGCAGCAAAATCTCACCAGCACGTGGGGGAACGCCGCGGCGGGCAAGCCCGGCATCAAAGGCGTCAGGGTTTTCTCGGATAAATTTGATATCAAACATGAGGGTGATCTAATCGGGTTGAGGGCTCAGGTCCAGTTCTGCAGCCAGTAAAGACGTCAGGCTGACGCTTCTTCTTCCTGGCGCCCATCCTTGGCTTTCTTTTCAGCCAAGCGCACGGAAAAGACCGAGATTTCATAAAGCGCAATAATCGACCCGCCGAGGACAAGCTGGCTGATCGGGTCCGGTGGCGTCAGAAAAGCGGCAACAACAAAAATCCCGACAATCGCATATTTGCGATTACGCCGGAGGAACGCGGCATCAATCAGGCCTGCCCGGGCGAGCAAAGTCAAAAAGACAGGTAGCTGGAAGGCAAAACCGAACGCCATGATCAGCGTTGTTGTGAGCGAGAGGTAGTCGCCAACGCGGGTCAATAGCTCAATTGAGACGCCAGACCCCTCGCCCGCATCCTGCTCCATACCGACAGCAAAACGCATCACGAAAGGCATCAGCACATAATAGACAAGCGCAGCGCCCAGCGTGAAGAGAAACGGCATGGCGGCCAAAAATGGCAATGCCGCATTGCGCTCGCGCTTATAAAGACCCGGCGCCACAAAGAGATAGAGCTGATAGGCAACCACGGGGAACGCAAGCGCCACACCGCCAAGAGCAGCCAAACGAACACGGGTGAAGAAAAACTCAAGCGGGGCAAAATAGAGTGTTGGCTCAACGCCCGCCGCAAGAACCGCATTTTTAAACGGCACCACCAGAAACTCATAAAGCGGGATTGAGAAGATAAAGCAGATGACGAACCCAACGGCCACCGCGCTTAAAGAAATAATCAAGCGGTGACGCAGCTCTGTCAGATGGTCGAGCAGCGGCGCGGCAGACGCCTCGATCTCGTCTTCTTCGGTTTCTTCTTTTTTCGCCACGTCACTCATGGCTTAACATTCTCTTCGTCAGCGTTGGTTTCTTCCGGCGCTGGGGCCGTTGGCGTTTGCGCGCCGCTGTCTGACACTGCCTTATCAATGCCAGCGGCTTCTTCACGCAAGTCCTTGTTTAACGGTTCAAGACTTTCATCGAGCTCGCGTTTGGTTTGCGAAAAAACATTGTCCTTTTTCAAACCGTCAATTTCCTTGCGTAACTCTTCCATTTCGCTTTCACGCGCCATCTGATCAAAGGCGCTGGTGAATTCTCCCGCGAGACGTCGCGCCTTGGCGACAAACTGTCCAGCGGAGCGCATCAGCTTGGGCAAATCTTTCGGGCCGACGACAATGAGCGCGATGACCGCGATCAGCATCAACTCCATAAATCCAAATTGTGGGACGAGGCTCATACTTGCCTTCCCTTAACCGAAGGGAGGAATAGTCAACTAATCAGTTTGCGAACTATTCTTTTCTTTTTCATCAACAGGCGTTACATCCATCGCCTTGTCGCTGCGCTCTTCGAGCGACTTTTCATCATCTTCCTGAAGGCCTTTGCGGAAGGATTTAATGCCTTTGGCAAAGTCCCCCATCATGGACGATATGCGCCCGCCGCCGCCAAACAGCAAAACAGCGAGAACCAAAATAATAACGATCTGCCAGGGTCCGATAGCGCCCATGGGAAGCCTCTAATGTAACTTTGCACACAATGTAATGCGCCGGTCTCCGTTTAGCAAACGCGGCCGTAAAAAACCGTTAAGGTTCAACCGTTTCAGCCTCTTCCTCACTAAGGAAATCCTGCGCAAATTCAGCCTCTTCGCCGTCTTCAGCATCAATGTCCTCATCATCGCCATCACTCGGCGCCGGAACAGAAAAGCCCGGCGGCAGCCGCGCATCAAGAAGGCCGGCGGCCTTTAGATCGGCCAGCCCCGGAAGATCCTCAATGTTCTCCAACCCGAAATGCTCCAGAAAGCTTTCCGTTGTGCCATAAAGCGTTGGCCGACCGGGAACGTCCCGGCGCTTGCCGCGAAGGCGCGCCCAGCCAATTTCCAACAGTTGATCGAGCGAACCTTTGGAGACGGCAACGCCGCGCACATCTTCGATATCCGCTCTTGTGCAAGGCTGGTGGTAAGCGATGATCGCCAATGTCTCCAGCGCCGCGCGTGAGAGTTTGCGCGGTGTGACCTTTTCCTTTTCAAGAATATGCGCCACATCCGCCGCCGTCACAAAGCGCCATTTCTTGTCGATCTTCTGCAGGGTGACGCCGCGCTTTTCATAGTCTGTAGCAATGCGGTCAACAATCAGCGCTATGTCGGCGCCAACTGGCAACCGGTCCGCGATGCTTTTTTCGTCGAGCGGTTCAGCCGCAGCAAATAGCAATGCTTCGACCATCCGCGTGTGCTCAACGAGATCTTCCTCGTTCCACTCTGCGATCGGGGCGTCATCTTCTGGCGCGACCTCAGCGACCGGGGCTTTTGCCTCTTCTTCTTGTGTGTTTTCTTCGTCGCTCACGCTTACCTGCTCTTCAGTTTCGGTTGTCAATTCTTCCGCCATTTCTTCAGCAAGGGCTTCTTGCGCTTCACGCGCGGTCAGCTCTTTGAAATCCCGGGCGCTATCGGCATCAAGATCCATCATGGCTTATCCTTTTCATCCTGATCGTCGCGCGCCTTGATATAGATCGGTTCGAAGTGGCCAAGCTGGCGCAAATCAATCCGCCCGTTCTTGGCGAACTCAAGCGCGGCGTTAAACGCACTGGCGATGATCGATGCGGGCGGTGCATCAACATCGCTTGATGTGGTCAGACTTGAAAGCTCGGTCCATTCCGGGATCGAGCCGAGAATACGCGAAAGCCGCAAGCGAGCCATTTCAATAGAGTAAACACGCGGCGGCTCAATCGTATAATCGCGCTCCACCGCTGCAACGCGCTGTGTTGTGTAGGCGCGCAGCAACTCAAAAAGATCAGCCTGCCAGTCCGGCGTTCTTGTCACGCGCACGCCTTCCGGTGCGCCGCGGGGGAAAAACTCAATCCCAAATTGCGGGCGAGCAAGAAGCGCCTCAACTGAATTGCGCATCGCTTCCAACCGCTGCAACTGAAACGCCAGCCGCGCCGCCATTTCATCGGCGGTTGGCTCATCACCATCATCTTCGGTGACGGGCAGGAGCAGCTTGGTTTTGAGATAAGCAAGCCACGCCGCCATGACGAGATAATCGGCGGCTAGCTCAAGGCTGCGTTTTTTCGCTTCCTCAATAAACGCCATATATTGGTCGACCAGCGCGACCATCGAGATTTTGCGAATATCAACTTTTTGCGTGCGGGCCAGATCCAGCAGCACATCGAGCGGGCCTTCATAACCGTCAAGATTGACGACCAGGGCGTCTATATGATCGTCGCCCTCCCCGCCTATTTGCGGGGCGCCGCGCACGGGGGCGTCAAAAGGCGTTTCAGAAGACACCTCTTCCGGCCCGTTCACATCGTCGCCCAAATCATCTTCGGGCGTCGTCATTGCCACTGCTCTAATCTGTTCACCATCCGCCATAATCTATACTTTACGTGCGATTCTACTCATCGCCTATCGCCTTTATTCCTCAATATTTTACGCCAACACAGGCTTCAAAAGCGCTTTTAATTGTTCATAGGCGTCTGTCGTATCGCTTCGGTCAACGGGCTGCAATTGCCCCATCGCCGCGTCAGCGCGGGCAAGCGCTTTTCCGCTCAATTCCCGCGCGCCTTTTACCCCATCAATTTTTTCTTCCATGGTGAAATTGCAGCAAAGGGCGACGTCGCAACCAGCATCAAGACTGTCTTTGACGCGGGAGGCCATCGCCCCGCCAAGCGCCTTCATGCGCAAATCATCTGTGAACAATAATCCATCAAAGCCGATCTCGCCACGGATTACATCTTCTATGATGGTTCGCGACAGGGTCGCACAATGGTCCTTGTCGTAGGCTTCAAAAACAACATGCCCGGTCATGCCCAACCCCGTATCAGCGAGCGCCTTAAACGGGGCAAAATCGACCGACTGCAAATCTTCTTTTCGCGCACAAACCGAGGGCAATTCATGATGTGAGTCACACAAGGCGCGGCCATGCCCTGGCATGTGTTTGATAACCGGCAAAGCCCCGCCTTCAATTGAGCCGCCCCGCGCGGCTTTCGCCAGCTCAATAATTGTATCGGGAAACTTGGCGTAAGCCCGGTCGCCGATCACCGCTTCATTTGCATCCGGTTGCGGCACATCCAACATCGGGATCGCGTTCACGTTGACACCGCAATCTGACACCATTCGCCCCAGCAAATAAGCGTTGAGGCGCGAGGCTTCTTTCGCCGCCCCGGGGTTGAGCCGCCACAACTCACCAAAAACAGCGGGCGCCGGATGGGCTGGAAAGACCGGCGGTTTCATCCGCGCGACACGCCCGCCTTCCTGATCGATCAGGATCGGCGCATCCGCCCGGCCAACGCATTCGCGCAGCTCATCACAATGGGCGCGCAATTCATCTGCTGACGGACAATGGCGCGCAAAGACAATAAACCCCCACGGGTCAACGTCCTTGAAAAACGCCTTTTCCTCCGCATTGAGCCGCGGGCCTTCGCAGTCAAAGATTGCAGCTAACATTAAGGCTTACTCCATCGCCGAACACATGGCGTGCGCATCCACAGCAAAGGCCCGCATTTCTTAGATTGGCCGCATTCGCGGTCGGGGCCTTCGCAGTCAAAGATCGCCGCTAACATTAAGGCTTACTCCATCGCCGAATACATGGCGTGCGCATCCACAGCAAAGGCCCGCATTTCTTAGATTGACCGCATTCGCGGTCGGTGCCTTCTGTGTCAAAGATCGCTGCTAACGGCATGGCCGCACCAACGCTTCGAACTTACTTCGCTTTGATCAAGCAGTCCTGACCGCGCTCTTTCAGGCCGACGCAATAATCTTTCGCCGCGTCTGAATTAGCGAACGGACCAATGCGCAACCGATGATAAACGCCGCGATCGCCAAGATCAGCCGTTTCGATATGGATTGCCTTGCCATCCGCATACGCGCCGAGCTTGGCTTGCATCCGCGCCCACTGTGCACGCGCATCCGCATCAGACCGGAAGGCGCCGACCTGCACAACATGCGAGCCAGACAGCGCCGTTCCGTTTGTCGCAACCGTTGGTGTCGGCGTCACGCTTACGGTAGTTGGCGTTGTGGCCGGCACAGGCTCGGGCTCGTCGTCAACAGTATCATTGTCAAACGCCGCCGCATCATCTTCCGCAAGGCTTGCAAGGCGTTCGTCAAGTTCATTGGTCGCTGCTTCACCCAGATCGGCCGTGTCAGCGGCAATCGATGCGATCGGATCATCCGCTTCCCGATTAACCGGCTCTTCCGGCCCTTCGGCCAGAACCGTCGGCGTCTCGGTATCGTCACCGTCAAACACATCATAGACTTCCCGGTCTTCAACCGGTGTCGAATTGTCCGCAGTTTCAATTTTGATCGGTTCCGGGTCTGCCGCAACATAAGGTGTTTCAACGCCGATGCCGTCGGCGCCGGGTTTGATCCCCTGATGATACGCAATCCAGGTGATCGCGATGAAGGCGCCAAACATCACAAGCCCAATGGTCAGGACGGAAAAGCCGGAAAGCCCACTATCCTCTTCATCATCGAACTCATCATATTCGTTGTATTCGTCTTCTGTCGTATCTGCGTTGGTCATCGTCTGAACCGCTCCTTACCAGCGCCCCGCATTTAGTTCCCCGGAAATGCCGAATCAATTTCGGCCCCTATTTTAGCACCGGACTCGGCAAAGCAAGAACGCAAAACCAACCCTCAGTCCTGCACCTCGACACCGAACAACCGGCGATATTCCCGCATGGCGTAACGGTCTGTCATGCCCGCGATATAGTCACACACCACCCGGGCCAACCGGGCGTCGCTTGCGCCTTCATATCGGGCGCGCCATTCCGGCGGCAAGGTCTCCGGTTCAGAAAAGAACAATTCAAACAAAGATTTAACAATTCTTTTGGCCTGGCTTCTGGCGCGATTGACCTTGAAATGCCGGTACATGTTTTCGTGCAGAAACGCCCGAAGGCCGGAAAGATCGGCCTCCATGGATTTTGAAAATCCGCACAAAGAGACCCCGGCGCGACGCACTTCATCCGATCCCTGTGGAGAAATAGTTTCGAGCCGGGCGCGAGTTTCGGTGAGCACATCGCCCACCATGGCGCCAATCAGATCGGAAACCGCTTCCGCGATGAGGATGTCTCTCGGGGCGTCTGGAAATCTTGCCTCCGCCTGGCGCAGCGCCTTGCCGACAAGCGGCAGATCGCGCGCTTCTTCGAACCCGAAGAGACCGGCGCGCAGGCCATCATCCACATCATGGTTGTTATAAGCTATATCGTCTGCGATCGCCGCCGCCTGCGCTTCTAATGACGGGAACGTATCGAGCCAAAGATCATGGGCATCGGCATATTCAATGATCGCCGCTGGGAGCGGTTCTGTCTTCTCTGCCAATTCGCCAATAAGCGGGCCGTTATGCTTGACGACGCCTTCAAGGGTTTCCCATGTGAGGTTCAACCCATCGAACCTGGCGTGTCGGCGTTCCAGCTTTGTCAGGATACGCAATGTCTGGGCGTTGTGATCGAACCCGTCAAACGGCGCCATGCATTCTTTCAGAACGTCTTCGCCCGTGTGCCCGAACGGCGGGTGCCCCAAATCATGAGCCAGCGCCAGACATTCGGCGAGGTCTTCGTCGAGCTTCAACGTCCGCGCCAGTGTTCGCGCGATCTGCGCGACTTCAAGGGAGTGGGTCAGCCGGGTGCGGTAATGATCGCCCTCATGGGAGATGAAAACCTGCGTCTTGTGCTTGAGCCGCCGAAACGCCACCGCATGAATGACCCGGTCGCGGTCGCGCTGAAACTCTGTGCGCACAGAAGACGCCTCTTCCGCGTGCAAGCGACCGCGTGTCTCTTGAGCATTCGCAGCGTATGGCGCGAGCGGCGCAGGAAAGGCGAGCGCCATTAGACGAGCCTCCATTTCGAGTTCATTTTCTCAAGCATATCATCATCTTGCCCGATATTCCTCGCGACTTGCCTAATCTGCCTTTTGTTCTTCAAAACGCCCATTATTGTTAACTCACTCACTCGCCCCGCGCCCTTATCCGCCGATTCTATCCGGGCGCTTGCTCTTCAAAATTGTCAGGCCTTCGCATTTCAACGTTGGGAGTATACGGCCAAATGGAAGGGGGCGGATATCTATCCACCAACACTGAGTTTTATGAAAGAATACCCTCTCTGGGTTGAATTTTGAGGGTGATGAATTCAACCGGAGGATGAGGACAAAGACTTTATGCAGACCTCAGCACCCGACCTTCCCGGCGAAAGCCGGGATCCAGAGATTGCACCGCCCAGCATCGAAGCTTTGGAAAAAGTTCAAGCCACACTTTCAGCCGCGGGCATGATCCTGCCGGACGTGCAGAACATTAGCGGGGCGCATTGTTTATTTTTGCCAGACCCGGATGGGTTACGGGTTGAGATAACTTATGAGCCGGTTGGGACGTAAGTTGCTAGCGCACACTAATTGGGTCAAACGCCGCTCATCCCGGACTTGATCCGGGATCCAGTGATGATGAGTGTACCTCGCGTGCGGACGCATGAATGTGCCCATTTTAAATATGAACATTCACGTCATCCCGTGTGCGATGCAGCGTGGAACGCTGCGGCGCCAGCACGGGATCTCTTTCGGTTTAACTGAGACCATTTCATCGCGATCCCGGACCAGCGACGCAATATTACATATTGCATCGCATCCGGGATGACGACAAATGACTGCCCCTTAAGCCGCCTTGCCGTAAAGCTTCTCGTTTGACTTCGCCATGTCGCGGAATTTGGCCGGCGGGTTGAAGCGCTCACCATAACGCTGGGCGAGGCTTTCAGCTTTCCTGACAAAAGCTTCGGACCCGATGGTGTCGATGTAGCTCATCGGCCCGCCCGTCCATGGTGCAAAGCCCCAGCCGAAGATGGCGCCCAGATCAGCCGACTGCGGATCATCGACAATATCTTCAGCATAACAATGGGCCGCTGGCACGAGCTGCGAATACATCAGGCGCTCTTCAACCTCTTCAAGGGTTGGTTGCTCATCCGCCAAGGGGAAATGTTCCGAAAGGCCCGGCCAGATGTGTTTCTTGCCGCCTTCGGGGTATTCATAAAACCCGCCGCCAGAGACGCGCCCGGCCCGGCCAAGCCCTTCGACCATGGTTTCGAGTAAATCTTCAACGCCGGTTGGCTTATAGTCGTCGCCCAGTTCTTTCTTGGTTGCGCGCACCAGCATCAAACCGAGATCAAGTTTTGTTTCATCGGTCAGCGCCAGTGGGCCCAGCGGCATGCCGAGGGATTTACCGGCATTGTCGATCAGGGCGGGCTTGACGCCCTCTTTGACCATCAACATTGCCTCATTGAGATAAGGCGGGACAACGCGGTTGGTGTAGAAACCGCGCACGTCTTTCACGACGATTGGTGTCTTGCGGATTTTCGCATTGTAGTCGAGCGCCGTTGCCAGTGCTTTATCGCCGGTTTGCTCACCCGGAATGATTTCCAACAGCGGCATCCGTTCCACCGGTGAAAAGAAATGCATGCCGATGAACTGATCAGGACGATCAGAGTTTTTCGCCAATCCCGTAATCGGCAGCGTTGATGTGTTTGATGCGAAAATCACATCCTTGCCGATCACCGCTTCAGTTTTCTTGATAACGTCAGCTTTGACATCCGGGTCTTCAAAAACAGCTTCGATAATCAGATCGACGTCTTTTAAATCATTATAGTCTGAGGTCGGCTTGATCTTCGCGAGAAACGCGTCGGCTTTTTCCTGTGTGGTCTTGCCGCGCGCAACGCGCTTGTCGAGAATTTTCTTGGAATAAGCGACCGCTTTTTCTGCGCTTTCCATATCCCGGTCGAGGACGATCACATCCATGCCGCCTTTGACCGACACATGAGTGATGCCAGCGCCCATCAGACCGGCGCCGAGAACGCCGACAGTTTTGATGTCCTGTTTTTCAATATTTGCAGGGCGCGCAGAACCTTTTTCCGCCGCCTGCTTGTTAATGAACAGCGTGCGGATCATGTTTTGAGCGACAGGGCCGGACAAGAGTTTCAAGAAATATTTGGACTCAATACGGATCGCCGTATCGAAAGGCACAATCGAGCCTTCATAAAGACACGAAAGGATCGCCTCGACGGCCGGGTAATTGTGGTTGGTCTCACGCTGGCCCATGGCGTTCGCCGCCATAAAAAATTGCGCAGAACGTGGGTCCATGGCGCCGCCGCCGCCCGGAAATTTGAAACCCTTCTTATCCCATGGCTGGGTGACTTTCGGGTTCGCCTTAACCCATTCCTTGGCCTTCGCGACCAGCTCTTCAACTGGCGCAACTTCCTGGATGATGCCTTGGGCTTTTGCCGTATTCGGATCAATCGGCTTGCCTTGAGTCGCAAGCATCGCTGCGTTCTGCAATCCGGCAAGACGCGGGAGGCGTTGTGTGCCGCCGCCGCCGGGAAGCAGACCAACCTGCACTTCCGGCACGCCAAGTTGCACTTTCGGGTTGTCGGCAACGATCCGGTAGTGACAAGCAAGCACAAGCTCCAGACCACCGCCAAGCGCCAGACCATTGACCGCCGCCGCAACCGGTTTCGCGTGGGCTGTTCCTTTGGAGAGGTCTTTCGCCGACTGACCGGATGTTTCCAGCTTGCGCAACATCTCGTTCAAGCCGAACGCGTTTTCAAAATCACTGCCGACAGACGATGAACTGGCCCCGCCCAGCATGCGCAAATCCGCGCCCGCGAGGAAACCGGATGCCTTGCCTGAGGTAATGACTGCGCCTTTGATGTCGTCATTGCTGGCAAAGTCATCAACGAACGCTCTGAATTCCTTCATCAGCGCTTCATTCCACACATTCATGGATTGTCCCGGTAAATCAATCGTGACAAGCGCGATGCCGTCGGCGTCTGTTTCTACTTTAATGGTTTCGTAGGTCATAAATTCCGTCCGTCTTAAATCTTAAAATTAAACGCGCTCAATGATGGTCGCTGTGCCCATGCCAGCGCCAATGCACAATGTGATAAGCGCTGTCTCTTTGCCGGAGCGTTCCAACTCATCGACCATGGTCCCGAAGATCATCGCGCCGGTTGCGCCAAGCGGGTGGCCCATGGCGATCGCGCCGCCATTGACGTTGATATCGGAGTGATCGATGTCGAGGGCCTGCATGAACCGCAGCACCACTGACGCAAACGCTTCGTTCAACTCCCAAAGATCAATGTCTTTTTTATCCATGCCTGCGCGCTTCAATGCTTTTTGAGCAGCAAATTCAGGACCGGTGAGCATGATGGTTGGCTCGGAACCAATCGACGCCATTGAGCGAATGCGTGCACGCGGCTTCATACCCAGTTTTTTGCCAATTTCTTCATTGCCGATCAGCACGGCAGCGGCGCCGTCAACAATGCCGGATGAATTACCGGCGTGGTGGACGTGATTGATCTTTTCGAACTCTGCGTATTTCTGCAGGGCGACGGCGTTAAACCCGAACTGCTCGCCCATCATCGCAAAAGACGGGTTCAAGGCGCCAAGAGATTGCATGTCCGTGTTGGCGCGCACTGTCTCGTCATGATCGAGAACGGTTTCGCCGATAACGTCTTTGACCGGCATGATTGATTTTTCAAATCGCTTTTCGTCCCACGACTTTGCCGCGCGCTTCTGGCTCTCCACCGCGTAAGCATCAACATCATCACGGGAAAAGCCATATTTCGTCGCGATCAAATCAGCGGAAACCCCTTGCGGGACAAAATATGTTTTGAACGCAGTTGATGGATCGGTCGGCCAGGCGCCGCCGTCAGAGCCCATGGGCACGCGGCTCATCACTTCAACGCCGCCGCCAATGGTTAAATCTGCTTCGCCGGCTTTGACTTTCGCCGCCGCGATGTTGACCGCTTCAAGGCCAGAGGCGCAAAACCGATTGACCTGAAT
>BQJH01000045.1 GCA_021604605.1 Hyphococcus sp. | reverse complement strand
GGCCTATCATGCCTACAAGCTCTCCCTGAACGGCGAAGAAGCGCCTGTGATCGACGGATATACCGGTGATCAGCGCTTCTTCATGGCCTGGGCTCAGGTCTGGAAGCGTGTGGTTCGTGAGGAAGCTTTGAAAAATCAGGTGGCCACTGATCCACATTCTCCTGCGGAATACCGCGTGAACGGTGTCGTACGTAATATGGACGCCTGGTATGATGCCTTTGGCGTTACAGAAGATGACGATCTCTACCTCTCGCCAGATGAGCGAGTGCAGATTTGGTAGTCCCCACACTATCAAGAGTAGCGTAAGCGTAAAGAGTAATGATGGAGCCCCGGTTCGCGCCGGGGCTCTATTTTTTTAAAGTCTACTGAACAGGGGGAATGGAGTAAGTACCGGTCGCATGGGCAACCGGTTCATCCTCTCCCTCAGAGAAAATGGTCACCTCACCCACGGCCAGCCTCTTACCGAGTTTGAACAGCCTGCAATCCGCAATCAGATCACGAGGGCTGGGTTTTCTCAAAAAGTTGATGCTGACATTCGTCGTCACCGCCAGCGCCTCTGGCCCAACGCTCGCTAACACTGCGACGTAAAATGAAGTGTCTGCGACGAGGAACATGGTTGGACCTGAAACCGTGCCGCCGGGTCGCAATTCGTGATCATGGATCGATTTGCGCACGCGAACAGCGCGATATTTTATATCTTCCAAATACAACCCTGCTTTCGGCCAATCGGAAAAGCCTGCTTTCAACAGCGCTTCGATCTCCGCTTTGGTCATGGCGGGCTCGGTTTTCGTCCTTGCATTCATTGCTTCAGCTCCCTGTCATCACCCGCATTACTCAGATATGGCAAAGATACTTGGAAAATAAAACTGACAACCTATGGTATCGGCGATGACGCCAAAAGAACAAATCCGCGAGGCCTTTAAACGGGCCCTCCTCCACACGACGCGAGCCCTCTCATCTCAGCATGACGTTGAGGTCGCTTTTGGCGGCGAGCATGCGAGCGTTCAGGGCAAGAGCGCACGCATCCCCTTGCCGTCACGCATTATAGACGACCAATCCGCCGCCATCGCCCGCGGAGAAGGCGACGCCGCCGCCTTGCGTCTGGCGCACCATGATGAGGCTGCCCATCAGGCTCTGGCCCCAAGAGGCGCAGAGGCCCGCGCGGTTTTTGCAGCGCTCGAAAATGCCCGCTGTGAGGCGATTGGCGCCACGGCCCTGAAAGGCGTTGGCGACAACCTCGCCGCTGCTCTCGACAAAACCATCGCCGATAAAGGCTATGACCAGTTAAGCGCGAAAGACGCCGCGCCCATCGCTGATGTCGCCGCCCTTCTCATGCGTGAACGCCTGACCGGCCGCAAACCACCCGCCGCCGCCGCAAGCATTATGGATACCTGGCGCAATGAGCTTGAAGATCGCGCTGGCGATGCGCTGGACGCCATCGCCGCTTCAGCCACACTTGATGATCAAGCGGCGTTTGCGGCGCTGGCGCGAGACCTCATCCGCGATCTTGATCTCGATGATAACGATCAGGGTGATCAGCCGGAAAATGAAAACAAGCATGACGATGAACAGAAGAACGAGGAAGATAACGAAGACGACAATAATGACGATGAAAACGATGGATCAGAATCGCCCGAGGAAACCGGCGGCGCAGACACCGAAGATGGCGACGCTGATTTATCCGATCAGGATATCGACAATACGATAGAGGAAGATGACGGCGCATCTGAAAACGCCAAAATTTCATCTTTGCGCACCAAGTTTGAAGGCGATACCGGCGACTCATATTGTGCGTACACAACTGAATTTGATGAAATTGCCGACGCCATTGACCTTTGCGACCCGGAAGAACTGGAACGCTTGCGCCGATCTCTCGATCGCCAGTTAGAAAATCTCGCCAATGTTGTCTCGCGTCTCGCCAACAAACTTCAGCGCAAACTCCTCGCCCAACAAAATCGAAGCTGGGCGTTCGATCTCGATGAGGGTGTGCTTGATGCAGCACGGCTGGCGCGTGTGGTTGTTGATCCGATGCAGCCCCTATCATTCAAAATGGAGCGCGATCAGGAGTTCCGCGACACGGTCGTAACATTGTTGATTGATAATTCCGGGTCCATGCGCGGGCGCCCGATCACCATTGCAGCCATATGTGCAGACATCCTTGCGCGGACACTCGAACGCTGCGGTGTAAAAGTTGAAATTCTGGGCTTTACAACCCGCGCCTGGAAGGGCGGACAGGCGCGAGAGAAATGGGTGCAGGATGGACGCCCCGCCAAACCCGGACGACTGAACGATCTGCGTCATGTCATTTACAAACCCGCAGACGTGCCCTGGCGGCGGGCGCGCACGTCGCTTGGCCTGATGATGAAAGAGGGCCTGTTAAAAGAGAACATCGATGGCGAAGCCTTGATGTGGGCGCATACGCGCTTGCTGGGACGCCCGGAAGCGCGGCGGATTATGATGGTTATCTCCGACGGCGCCCCCGTCGATGATACGACCTCATCTTCTAATGGCGGCGCTTATCTTGAGCGTCACCTGCGTGACGTCATTCAATATATCGAAACCCGCTCGCCAGTAGAATTGCTGGCGATTGGCATCGGTCATGATGTGACGCGCTATTATCGCCGCGCCCTGACCATTGTTGATGTAGAACAACTCGGCGGCGCGATGATCGACAAGCTGGCGGAACTTTTTGATGAAGAGTTACAAAAACGCGAAGCCAGCAAACGCGGCGGGCGCGCGGCCTGAAGCCCCATTCTCCAGACTATCTATCTGAATTTGTATAGAAATACTGATTATTCAGGTATTAACGAGTTGCTGCCAAAATACTCTCAATATTACCCGGTATTGGGAGATTAGGCGGCGGAAAATGCTCAAACCAACCCCGCATCAACCCGAAGGATTAATGGCGAAGCTTGCCAAAGCGATGCAGGTTGATTTGTCCTGGCTACAGCAAATTGGCCGCATTTCGCCGCGCGCGGTGAATAGAATGCAAAACCATTGCCGCGCCTGCCCAAAACCTGACGTATGCAATCGTAAGATTGAGCTTTCTGAGGGTAATATGCACGAGCCCCCTGAATTTTGCCCGAACAAGAATATATTCCAGGCGCTAAAACGGGAGTCCAAAAAGTAGGCTTGAGCCTCGCTTAATTCTGGCCGTTACGCACGGCAAAAATCTCAAATTCAACCCGTACATCCAGCGCAACCTTTTCTTTATCAAGCCAGCTTGCGGCATCGCCAAGGGCGAACTCTGTCCGGATAAGATTAGCACTGCCAGTAGCTGTGGCTTGATCGCCGGTGATGACCAACGTGAAGTCCAGCGTCACATCGCGAGCGATATCCTTAATCCGTAATTCACCCGGCGCACGATATGTGTTCTCGCCGGTTTTTTCAATCTGGGTTGAAGTGAACATTGCTGTGGGGTGATCTTTCACATCAAACCATTCCCCGCCAGTCATAGTCGTATCGCGAAGTTCATCGCCCGTCGCCCCGGACCTTGTCGTGACGTCCACGCGTATTGATGAAGCGCTCAAATCGTTTTTATCAAAATTGATCTCGGCGTTAAAACTCGAAAAGGCGCCTTCAAAACGTTTGCCTTTTTCTTCGCCGATAAATTTCAAGCTGCTGGCATCGTAATCAACTGACCAGTTTGCTTTGGTGTCTTCAGACGCGACGCCACCGATGTCACCAGCGGGCGCCAGGGCTTCTTCTGAACCCGCAGGAGCGAATGAAGAAGGGGACGAGGTTGAATACAAGACGACGCCTAAGCCAAGCGCCCCGAAAATCACCGCCATGCCAATCCACGCCGTCAATGAGGCAGGAAGCATCGAGCGTAAGACACCATCCCGGTTGATAAATTGATGTTTCAGCGCCGCCCCGACATGAAGAGCAAGAAGGCCAAGAATGGCAAATGCCAGAAATTCGTGACGGTCTTTGAATGTTTCCTCCATCGCAGCCGCATCGCTTACGCCTTCAAAGAACGGCAGGTGCGGGAACTGAAAGAGCCCAAAGAAGAAAGTCGGGATATCTTTTGGCGAGACAGAGACCATCGCCCAACCGGCAAGCGGCGTTAAAATTAACAACGCGTAAAAACCCCAATGGGTGATGCGCGCCGCCAGCTTTTGCCAGCCCGGCATTTCTGATGGCAATGCGGGCGCCGGATGTGTAAAACGCCAAGCCAATCGAATGAATGTCAGAATAAGGACAGTAATCCCGAATGATTTGTGCAACTGAAACAAATCAAACTTGATCGGCGACGTGTTCGGCAGGTTGTGCATATACAACCCGCCAGCAATCTGGCCGATAATCAATATCGCCATCGCCCAATGCAGGGCGACGGCAACAGAATTATAACGCTTATCGGGCAAGCAATTCCCCTTATTCAGCTTTTTCCCATTCGGTTTCTATAATGATTGTAACATCATCGCCAACATGAGGGACATAGGCGTCAACACCAAAATCAGAGCGTTTGACGGTCGTTTTTGCAGAAAACCCAAGCTTATCACCTGACCGACCACCACTTGCTGCTTTGTTCAGCGTCGTATCGAGGGTGACAGATTTCGTGATCCCCTTAATCGTCAGATCACCTGTGATCATGCCAGTGTTCTCACCCGTTTTAGAAACCGAAGTGCTGGTAAAAGTAATCTCAGGGTGATTTTCAACGTCAAAGAAATCAGCGCCGCGCAAATGACCATCAAACTCATCGACACCAGAATCGATGGACTCTGCGTCGATCACCACATTGACCGAAGACGCCGTTGGATCATCCGCATTCCAATTGAGTTCGCCCGACCAGTCGCGCCAACGCAAAAACGGCGTGGAAAAACCCTGATGGTCGTAGCTGAACGTAATATAACGGTGCTTATAATCTGTTTCATATGTGCCGCTTGACGCAGTAACAGCCGCTGTAGCCGCAGCTGACGTCTGTTCAGCATTTTCATCTGCCGTTGATTGGCCGCAGGCTGCAATCGCAAAGACGGCGCCAAAAGACAGTATGGCTTTCCGGTTCATCATGTTTTCATTTCCCTTGTTTTAAAAATTCGCCCAAAATCTGATCCACAACAATAGCAGCATCGTTTAGCCAAGCGATCGCCCCTCACAGGCTCGTGATCAGACTTTATAACTCGTAACAATATCCTCGACTACAGGTCGCGCCCGTTCTTTCGGTTCACAGGTCGCCGTCCCCATATAGACATAACCGGCTATTTTCTCGTTTTCACCGAGCCCCAGCTGTGCCAGCACTTTTTCATCGAATGCGTACCATTCTGTCAGCCACTGCGCCGCGAACCCGTGAGCTGACGCCGCCAGCAACATATTCTGACAGACGGCGCCGGCGGTCATCATCTGCTCCCACACAGGCGTGCGATGGTCCGGCTTAACCGACGAGACGACAGCGACGACAATTGGCGCGCGCAAAAAGCGCTGGCGCTCTTTTTCTGCGCGTTCTTCACCCGCATCTGGTTCATTCGCAAGAAAAGCCGCTTTCAGAATATCGCCAAAGGCGTCCCGCGCCGCGCCTTCAAACAAGACAAACCGAAATGGGGTCACCCGGCGATGATCCGGGACCCGCGCAGAGATCGTCAAAATTGCTTCCAGTGTCTCTTGGTCCGGCCCCGGTCCGGTCAAAAAATCGGCCGGTGTCGACCGGCGCAAAGCCAGGAGGGAAATGGCCTCGGTGCTGGGCTGCGCAGGCGCCATGGGGGCGCCAAACTCAGGGGATTTAAGGTTTTTCGTCAACGAACACTCTCACACCTTGGCAAATAAGAATGGCCTGTTATGGAGGGCGTTACGCCCCTACGTAAACCCTATTGGCAAACCCAATCGCAGAAGCGAAAACCGAAGCGTTTACAATTTACAGGATTGATAAACATGGCCGGCGCGATCTCCGCCTCCACTGATGGCTTTCTCACCCGCCTTCAAGCCGGGCGCATCCCGGATGCGTTAACTCAGACCTCTCTTGATGAAGCCGGATTAGGCCATGCCGATCTGCTGGCATTGTTTGAAACGCAATTGACCAGTCGCCGTCTCGATCTGGAAGCGCGCCGGCTCGGCGCTGAAAAACGCGGGTTCTATTCCATCGGCAGTTCCGGCCATGAAGGCAACGCAGCCGTTGCCAGAGCTTTCCGTGTCAGCGACATGGCGTTTTTGCATTACCGCAGCGGCGCCTTTTACCTTGAGCGCGCCAAGATGGTTCCGGGTGAAACGCCCATCTGGAATATGGCCCTCTCTTTTGTGGCGTCATCCGACGATCCGATTTCCGGCGGGCGTCACAAAGTCATCGGGTCAAAACCGCTTTTTATTCCGCCGCAAACATCGACGATTGCCTCGCATTTGCCAAAGGCCATGGGCGCCGCTTTTTCAATCGCTCTTGCACGAACGCAAAAGAAGCTGGATGCCGTCATGCCAAAAGACGCTGTCGTCTTGTGCAGCTTTGGCGACGCCTCCGCAAACCATTCAACCGCACAAGGCGCCATCAACGCCGCCGCCCTCACCGCCTATCGCGGGTTACCGTTGCCGCTGGTCTTTGTCTGCGAGGACAACGGCATCGGGATTTCTGTAAAAACACCCGACGGATGGGTGCGAGCCAATTATGCAAACCGCGCCGGCCTTCATTATGTCTCCGGGGACGCACGAGACATAGCCGACGCCATGCGTGCAGCGAGAGAAGCAGAACATATCGTCAGACGTTTGCGCCGCCCGGTTTTTTTACATCTGCGCACTGTGCGCCTGATGGGGCATGCAGGCTCGGATATCGAGACCAGCTATCGCGAGCGCAACGAAATCGAGATCGAGGCCGATCAGGACCCGCTACTGCATACAGCCCGACGGGTGATGGAATCGGGACTGATGGCGTCGAGCGACATTGAAGCCCTCTATACGGAAATTGGCGGACAGGTTCGCCGCGCCATGGAAACGGCTTGCGATCGGCCAAAACTCACCAGCTCACAATCGGTGATTGAATGCCTCGCGCCGCCCAAAAAACGACGCTTCCCTAAAGCGGGTGATTTACTGCCTTCAGCGCCGGATGACGCGCGGGCAAAACGCGAACCGCAGCATATGTCCCGATTGATATCGCTTGCTCTCGCAGAGCAAATGCAAAAGGACAAAGCGATTGTCGTTTTCGGCGAGGATGTCGCCAAGAAAGGCGGCGTCTATGGCGCCACCACACGGCTGCAACCCAAGTTTGGCCCGGCACGGGTTTTTGACACGTTGCTTGATGAACAATCGATTCTCGGCATGGCCATCGGCCTTGCCCATAACGGTTTCCTCCCCGTACCGGAAATTCAGTTCCTGGCATATGTTCATAATGCCGAAGACCAGTTGCGTGGTGAAGCCGCATCCCTCTCCTTTTTCTCAAAAGGTCAGTACACAAACCCCATGGTCTTGCGCGTCGCAGGCCTTGCTTACCAAAAAGGCTTTGGCGGGCATTTCCATAATGATAATTCGCTGGCCGTCTTTCGCGATATTCCGGGCGTTATTCTCGCCTGTCCGTCTACAGGTGAAGACGCGGTCCGGATGATGCGCGAGGCTTTCCGTCTTGCACGAGATGAAGGTCGGGTTGTGATCTTTGTTGAACCGATTGCTCTTTACGGCGTCAAAGACCTGCATGAAACCGGCGACGGATTGATGACTGCACAATTTGACCAGATCGAAGGCGAAGCAAAGTTCGGCGAGGTCAATAAAATTGGCGATGGCGAAGATCTAGCGATCATCACCTATGGCAATGGCTCCTATCTTTCAAAACTTGCTGCAAAAAAACTCAGCGCCCAAAATATTAACGTAAAGATCATCGATCTCAGATGGCTGACGCCGCTACCGATCCCTTCCATGATTGAGGCCATCGGCAAGTGCAAAAACGTGCTGGTCGTCGATGAGTGCCGAAAAACCGGCTCGCCAAGTGAAGAGATCATTGCGGCCTTAAACGACAGACAGTCGGGCCTCTCCATCGCACGCATCACGGGCGATGACACTTTCATCCCACTTGGTCCTGCCGCCAATGAAGTCTTGATCAGTGAAGAAGATATTGTCGCCGCTGCGGTTGCCGCCGTGGCTGGCCAGAACAAACAGGCCGCAGAATGACCAGCGCTTCAAAGAAAAAATCCGCCGTTGTCATTTTTCCTGGGCGTGGAACCTACGGCAAAGAGCAGCTTGATTATCTCGGTCGTTTTCACGGCGACAAAGAAGATTTCATCAGCGGCGTTGACCAATGGCGCACGGCCCAGGGGCGCACGCCAATAACAGAGCTGGACAGCGCCAAAACCTATTCAGCGGCGCGTCATGCTTCCAGCATTAATGCGTCAACCTTGATCTATACATGCGCTCTTGCAGACTTTCAGAGCATCGACCGCGATCAATATGAAATATCAGCGGTTTGCGGCAACTCTCTCGGCTGGTACTTAACATTGGCCGCCGCCGGGGCCGTCGATCAGGCGGGCGCCATCCGTCTTGTCGATACCATGGGCGCATTGATGGAAGAAAACGGCGTTGGCGGGCAGTTGATCTATCCTTTTGTTGACGAAAACTGGCAACCGAGCCGAACCAATGAACGGGCCATTGGCGAAGCGCTTCATGCCGGGCGAACCGAAGGCGCAGCCTTCCTCTCCATTCGCCTGGGCGGCATGGCCGTGCTTGCCGGTGACGATGCCGGCATGGCGGCGATGGAAAAAAGCCTGCCGCCGGCAGAAGGGCGTTACCCTTTCAGGCTCGCCCGCCATTCAGCGTTTCACACGCCGCTTTTATCGCATGTCTCCGATTTGGCCTTCGCAAACCTTGGCGCAGACCTTTTCATGAAGCCGCAAATCCCGATGATCGACGGACGCGGCGCCATCTGGTCACGACACGCAACGGATGCAGACGCCCTTTACCGATACACGCTCGGCCACCAGATCACTGAAACTTATGATTTTTCATTATCCGTTGAAGTGGCGATCAAAGAGTTTGCGCCGGATGTGTTGATCCTAGCCGGTCCCGGCTCGACACTTGGCGCGCCCATCGCGCAGGAACTGATCCGCCATCGCTGGCACGGCCTGACATCTAAAGCGGAGTTTTCCGCTCGCCAGAAAACGGACCCCTTTCTCCTTGCCATGGGCCGCGACGACCAGCGCGGGCTCGTTCTTTGATAGAACGCGCACTGGGGAGAACGAGTGGAGGGTCAGGAACAGGACCTCTCCTCCGATCTTCCCGACGAAAGTCGGGATCCAGGGATTTACCTGCCCAAAGAAAAGCCGCTGTGTAATGGAAGGGGGCCGCTTTCTCATAAGTCCTCGAATTTCAATTCAACCCGAGACATTTATGGACCCCGGTTTTCACCGGGGAGAACGGATGGAGAGATGTGAGCCCCGGCTTAAGACATGCACGCCTACGCGCGGGCGCCGGGTAGAGCGGGTATAGGTCAGACACAAAAAAAACCTTCATCCTGATGCGCCTTTTGCGCAGCAAAAGCCTCGAAGGATAGGCTGCAACTTTACCAGCCACAGTTGAATCCCTCACCTTCAAAATTCAACCCAGAGAGGGTAGTCTTCAATAAAACCCAGTGTTGGTGGCCAGTGTTGGTGGATAGATGTCCTCCCCCCTCTCATTTGGCTGTATAGTTTCCGTTAAAAAATAAACCCGGCTTGTTTCACCGGCCGAGAATAGAATGTAAAAAAGGAGCCGCTAAGTAGACCATGCGACCGGTAATTCTCAGTCCTCTTTTTGCCGACATTACCGCGCTGGCCGGCATCGGTCCCAAGCTTGCAGCCCTCGTGGGCCGTGTCGCCGGATCACGCATCGTCGATATTTTATTGACGCCGCCAATCAATCTTATTGATCGTTCCGCCAGACCCAAGATCAATGAGGCTCCCTTTGGCGCTCTTGCGACCTTTCTGGTCACTGTGGACAAGCATGATCCGCCGCCAAAAGGACGCCGCCTGCCTTATAAGGTTATCTGTTCTGACGACACCGGTTTCATGACCCTCGTTTTTTTTCATGCGCGCCCGGATTATCTACAAAAGACATTGCCCGAAGGGGAAATGCGATTGATCAGCGGCAAGATTGAAGAGTTCAAGGGCGGTCGGCAAATGACCCACCCGGACTATATGGTCGACCCCGACAAACCGGACGAGATGCCGCTTTATGAGCCGATCTATCCTCTGACAGCGGGGCTTACCGCATCCGTCATGCGCAAGGCCGCCGCCAACACCATGAAACGCGTTCCAGACCTGCCGGAGTGGCAGGAAGCCTCATGGCTCGCCTCAAATAAATGGCCCGATTGGAAGACGGCGCTGACAGCGCTGCATAATCCGCAACACGAAACCGATCTTGCTCTTGGTACGCCAGCGCGCCAGCGCCTTGCCTATGATGAACTGCTCGCCAACCAGCTCGCCTTGTTGATGATCCGTAAAGCGCGCGTGAAATCCAGAGGTCGAACTATTAAAGGCGATGGACAGCTACTGGCGAAGGCCAAAGCCGCCCTGCCTTTCGCCTTAACCGGCGCCCAAAAGGAAACGCTGCGCGAAGTTTTTGAGGATATGCGCTCTCCTGACCGTATGGTGCGGTTGGTGCAAGGCGATGTTGGCTCGGGGAAAACGATCGTCGCGTTCTTCGCCATGGTCGCAGCGATAGAAACCGGCGCGCAAGCCGCCCTGATGGCGCCAACAGAAATTCTCGCACGCCAGCATATGGAATCCCTCGCTGATCTTGCAGCCGCCGCCGGCGTGACGATGGAAATTCTCACCGGGCGAGACAAAGGCCGCGCCCGCGAGGAAAAACTGGCGCGCCTGCGCGATGGCGAGATTGATATTCTCATTGGCACCCACGCCATCTTTCAGGAAACTATCGCTTTTAAAGACCTCGCTCTGGCGGTGATCGATGAGCAGCACCGATTTGGCGTTCACCAACGGGTCATGTTGACGGAAAAAGGCCCCAAGCCCGATCTCCTTGTGATGACCGCGACGCCTATACCGCGCACCCTCGCCCTGACCGCATATGGTGATATGGAAGTCAGCCAGATCACCGAAAAACCACCCGGCCGAAAGCCAATAGACACACGGACCATCCCGTTAAACCGCCTTGAAGAGGTCATCGCCGGTGTAGAACGAGCGGTCGCCAAGGGAGAGCAAGTTTATTGGGTCTGCCCGTTGGTTGAAGTGTCAGATGTTCTCGATCTCACGGCTGCGGAAGAACGCTTCGAAGCTCTGAAAGAAGTTTTTGGCGACAAGGTCGGGCTGGTGCATGGGCGCATGAGCGGACCGGAAAAAGACGCCATCATGGACCGGTTTTATGAGGGCGCGCTGTCGGTTCTGATCGCGACAACCGTGATCGAGGTTGGTGTGAATGCCCCGAACGCGACGATCATGATTATTGAACATGCCGAACGCTTTGGGTTGGCGCAGTTACATCAATTGCGCGGCCGGGTCGGCCGGAGCGATAAACCCTCATCATGCCTGCTGCTCTACAAGCACCCATTGGGCGAAACCGCGACGGCGCGCCTGAATATTTTACGTCAGAGCGAAGACGGATTTTTAATCGCTGAGGAAGATTTGCGCTTGCGCGGCGCGGGAGATCTTTTGGGCGCAGCGCAATCGGGCTTCCCGCAATTTCGTCTCGCTGACATTGCCGCCCATAGCGACTTACTGGCGGCAGCCCGCGATGACGCAAAAATGATTATTGAAAAGGACCCGAAGCTGACAACTGATCGCGGCGAAGCGTTGCGCACGCTGCTTTATCTGTTCAGCCGCGATGACGCGGTGAAACTATTAAGTGCCGGATAGGGTAATCTGGGAAGTGTTATCTTTGACCAATACCGAAAAACCGTTTCTTGGGCGGTTCCGTCAACGCAGTATCAGCAATTTCTTCAAGCTTGCGCACTGCTTCTTCCGGTGTCGCAAACTCAGGAACTACAAGCCCTAATGAGAAGACTACTTTTGCAGCGTCTTCTACAGACATATCCAGAATACGAATGTCCTTTTGCGGCAAGAACAATAAAAACCCTGATGTCGGGTTAGGCACCGTCGGCACAAACAAGGCGGTCAGCCCGTCACCCTGATCTTTTAAAACGTCTTTGATTTCGCCCTTGGCGCTGCCAACGACAAACGCCATCACCCAGGCGCCATCGCGTGGATATTCAATCAGCGCCACTTCCTTGAAGGACCGATCCGATTGTTGCAGCGCCGTTTCAAAAACATTCTTGAAGAACCGATAAAGCGTGCGCACCACCGGCACAGCCTCAACAAACTGCTCACCAACACGGATGAAGGAACGGCCGATGAAGTTTTTCGTCAAAGCACCAAGAATAACCAGAGCGACAAAAGCGATCAGAACGCCAAACCCGGGGAGAACCTGGAGAAATTGTTCAACCACACTGCCGCCATCGGGCAGCGTGTCTTTAACAAAGGCGTCCAGTTTCGCCATTGGCCCGGTAACAAACCAATAGACCAGAGCAATCGTGATCCCGATAGGCGCAGCAACAACGATACCCGCCAAAAAACTCGACCGCAGCCCACCCAAAAAATCCGCCTTTTTGGGCTGGATGAGGGGCGTGTCGCCAGAGCGATTCTCGTTATTGTCTTCCATATCCGTCATATCACTCTACGATCATTCAAAGATTGTTGGCCTTATGCGTTAGCGCTTTATTCGGTTTCGTCCAACCGTAATTTTGCCACCAAAGGGTTTAAATATTTTAACAATAGCTCGGCTGGCTCTATAAACGCTTTATCGGCAATATGGTTGCAAGATCAGCCAATTAAAAGACTATTAACGGGCATAATCCGGGAGATTTAGTGGTGCCTTTGCGTTGGATTGTGGCTTTGGGAGTGTTGGGGGTGGTTTTCCTCGGCGCCATTGCGGTGGCTTTTCAGGATAATATTACCCGATTTAACCTGAAACCTCGCGTCCCTTATCAAATATATACGCCGCCGCCGCCGCCCAATTATGGCGCCCGCGGCGCTTGGGCGTTATGGCCGTCATCACAACAGGAGAAAGAAGAAGGTGAAGTCGGGGTCGATGTTTTTTATATCCACTCCACAACTTATTCTTCCCGCAAACATTGGAATGCGCCGATTGCGATGGATCGGGCCGACAAAACTTTAAGGGACGTCGCCGCCCCCAATCAAGCAGGTCCGTTTATGAATGTCGGCGATCTTTATGGACCGCGCTACCGGCAAGCAACATTGTTTGCATCCTTCACTCATAAATATGACGGCATCGCCGCACATGAGCTGGCTTACCAAGACATAAAAAAATCATTCGAACATTTTCTCAAGATACGTAATCCGGACAACGCCATCATCCTCACCGGATACGAACAAGGCGGGTTACATGCTCTTGGTTTATTGCAAGAGTACTTCGCGAAAGATGACATGCTGCGCAAGCATCTCGTCGCCGCCTATGTCATTAATGCCCCGACGCCTTTGAGCCTTTTTGACAATGCGTTGAAAACTATTCCGCCTTGCCGCACAGCTGCTGACATTCGCTGTGTTGTTGCCTATATCGATATTCAACCCGGCTTCGATGATGAAGAAGATCGCTTTACTAAACGCTCGCTTATTTGGGAGGAAAATGGCGCCCTGGAGTCAGTGACACAAACACCGCTCCTTTGCGTCAATCCACTTTCATGGTCAGTGTCAGATGAATTGATTGATGCGGAAAAACATATCGGCGCCGCCTCAGCAACAGGCCTCAGGATGAGTGAAACGCCACCGGCCATTGCTCATGTGACGAGCGCTCAATGTAAGAACGGGCTTCTTCTGGTTGATGCGCCAAGCCAGTCATTTTTAAAACGGCGGCGCTGGTTTGGCGATCATTGGCGCCCGCAGGATTTTAACCTTTTCTACCATGACCTCGCCGCCGACGCCGTGCGCCGCAGCTTTAATCTGGAAGCCGTTTTACATGAAGAAGCAAGGTTTTTGGCTCCAATAGAAGAAGCGGTTGATCTTGAAGTCAGTCCCGTCAATAAAGTCCCGAATTAAGTACTATCCTCGCGTCTCATGCGCCATTCTTAGCTAGGTCATTTATGAAACCTGTTCGTAAAGTTGTTATTCCCGTCGCCGGTCACGGCACACGCGTTCTGCCCGCCACAAAATCAATCCCAAAGGAATTGCTGCCGCTGGTAGACCGCCCGTTGATCGACTATGTCGTGCGCGAAGCGCTTGATGCGGGTATCGAACATATCGTTCTTGTCACAGGACGCGGCAAAGGCGCCATCGATGATTATTTCGATCATGCCTATGAACTCGAAAGTGGGTTAGAGGCCAAAGGCAAGATCGACATTCTTGAAAGTGTTCGCCGCCCGATCCAGAAGGCGGGCGCTATTTCCTATACACGCCAGCAGGCGCCTTTAGGGCTTGGTCACGCTGTTTGGTGCGCCCGTGATATTATTGGCGATGAGCCTTTTGCGGTTTCTCTGCCTGATGTGGTGATCGATTCAAAACCATCAGCGCTCGCACAAATGGTCAGCGAATACGAAAAGACTGGCGGCAACATTATCGCTGTCGAGGAAGTCTCCAAAGAAGAAACAAACAAATATGGTGTTGTCGCTCCCAAGGGTGAACGCAAAGGCCGGTTCTTTGAAATGTCCGGCATGGTTGAAAAACCTGACCCCGCCGACGCGCCGTCTAACCTCGCAATCACCGGACGCTATATCCTGCAGCCTGAAATCTTCAAGC
>BQJH01000044.1 GCA_021604605.1 Hyphococcus sp. | reverse complement strand
GCTTTACCCGCTAGCGGGTAAATGAGCACCTGCACCAAGGTCGAGTCTGGCCGCGCGGTTTCTTTGCCGCCATACATGCCAGCCCAGCCAAAGGATAGGGCTGACGCCTAAGCGGATAAAATGGTGCCAGGAGAGGACCCTCACGAACGAATTATATGTTTGAAATCAATAGCTTAAAAAATTTTCAGAATGAACACATGCCAACACAAATACCGCCGCTGAAATTCACAGCGGCGATTGGATGCCATAAGATGTTTATGGACGGCCCTAATTTTGTAGCAGAAATCAACAGAAGCATCAAACTGAAGGCGGAATATTTGGAGACCTCACCTTTTCGGTAAATCCGGCTTCGGGAATATTGCGGCATCAAGCGATGTGCCACATAGAACATTCGTCTCCGTCGCGGTTACTCCTTCACAGTTCGTTGCTAATCTAGGTTCGGACGGCCCCACTTTTCCTTCGCAATTGGCCAAAGAATTGCGGCTCGCGCCAAAATCGTATCCTCATTCCAAGGCAAGTCATTAGTAAGTGACTGAAAATAAGAGTTTAGTCGCAGTTGGCTTTGCCCCGCAATTTCCGGTCTTTTTATTGCGAATGCCGCATTCGATAATGAGGCGTTGAATGAACTCGTAACAAGCGTAAGATTGCCGATGCTGTGTACAAGTCGGTCGCGACGAAGAGCGGTTTCCTGATCGTCATCCGGAAGTGGATAGTCAGCCTTCTCTGCCTTCTGCGGTAGAACGTGTTCTACTGTGAGGCCATCAGGCTTTATGATTAATTCTTGTTTTGGGCCGGTCATCTTTTCTTCAAGACCAAGTAGAATTCCTTGTACTCGATTTGTGTTTGAACCCTTGTACAAACGGTTTGCGCGCCATGCCCGTTCAAACTCATCATCATTTGGCCAACACTGGCTTTCCCCTTCTAACGATAAAAGCAGATGACGAAGATGTTTAGAGCAGGGCTCTTTACTGCGGACAATCTCTGGCAAAATACGTTCGTTGAATGTCCTGTTGTATGCTTTAGTTGTTAAACCGCATACAAATCGCCGCACAAGATATGATTCAATGTCGTCAGCGGCCATTTTAAATTCAGGGGCATTTGGCCCGTATCTCTCCAAAAATGCCAAAACAATTGGCGTCTGGCTTGTCGTATCCAAAAGAAGAAGACGTCGGCAAAATCGGTCAAAATCGTCATCTCCAACAGGGGACATGCACGTTTGGAAGTGATCGGACAGCCGGTTTAAAGTATGTAGCTCCTGTGTAATCTCTCGGTCTTCCTTGTTGCCCCACCAATCTTTGAAACGGGAGAATACATGCGAAACCTTCAGGACGGATTGGAGGCGCAATGTCGTATAATGATAAAAAAACAAATCTAACCGCGAAGTCTTAAGTCGGCCTTGGCGTTGTTCGGCACTCCAAAAAGCCGTTCCGTCGTGGTCCTTCAGGGAATCAAATGATGACCAGTACTTGTCGTAAAGCCCGTCAACATCAAGACTGTTACGTTGCGCATCGAGGAAAATAAAATTGCGAATCAGGTCGCTTGGCTTGAGCGGCTCTCCGCGGGCGTTTAAAGTTTCAAAAATAACCTGAGCGTCGTCTTCCTCTTCAAGTCGTAGCTTCATAACATCAAATTGGCGTTCCAGAGTTCTGAGCAATAACCGGGCCTTCTCTATATCCGGTTCACCTTCAAGCGGTGGATTAAGTGCAGCGTTGTTTCGCCTAATTGAGCGTATGACCTCATCCGCAAGAGTAAAGTCTTCCTTTCGCTTGTGCTCGATAGATTCGTCGTGATCTCTGCCTCGCAGAAAATGTTCTATCATCCAGGAAAAAAATAAATAAGCTTCAACCATTTTGGGCCGGTCAACGCGCTGTTTATTCCGTCGTAACGGATAACGATCTATCACAGCGTCCAGGCTACGGAGTGAGAACAACGATATTAATTCATCGCGGCCAGCGCTAGTCGGCAAAACCTTTAGCCGGTCGGTCTCCGCCCCGTAATCATCCGGGTTCACGGTATAGCGCTCCAAATCGTAGTTCAGTTTTTGATCATTCAATGGCTGAACAATATCACGGAAAGCGTAGAAAAGAATTTGAAGCGTGGTTAATCGTTGTTGACCGTCGATGACTTCACGCGCATCTACTCGGCCACCGCTTCTTTCTTGCCGTTCGCCGACAACGATTGAGCCCAAAAAATGTTTCTGAAGAGGGCGGAGCGGTTTGTCTGTGCCGATTTGTTTGGCACGAGCCTGGTGCGCTTGCAGGTCACGCGCCTGGTCGGCGATGTCTTCCCATAAATATCGGACTTGTGACTTGTCCGGATCTTTCAACTCCCAAACATAACCTCGTTGGAAAAGCGGTATTAGGTATTGGATTGGCTCGTTAAAAAGTCCAGCGATGGATGTCTTGTCGGGCCTCATTGTTTGAAATCCTATATAGAATACTGCTCGTCTTCTCTTTGGAGAATCGACAGTTTGATTCGAGAATTTTGACTATGCCAGTTGATATTAGTGGAATTGTCAAAGAGCATTCGCATTACCCTTCGCTGCTGATTGAACCTTTCGAAGAATCATTTTGTCTGGCTGGCCGAATCGAGAAGCGCCATGGTATCAGTGATTATCATTATAATTCAAGATGTTGCGGCCTATATGGCAGGCCGCATAATATCCGACTAGGTCAATGCTTGCGCTGAGATCAAGATCTTAGAGGCCGGTGAATGTATAGAGCTTTGGGATTCTAAATTAAGAACAATCCCCAGCGAAATAACGTTGAGCGATGATGAGTGGAATTTATTAAATGACAACCGTTTTTCACATGAAACTTTTTGCTCATGAGTTGCTGCGTAGGCATTCAGCGGCCGATGCAGAAAAAATTGCTGGGACATTATTCGATGCTCAGGTTGATCTGAATCCGCATCAGGTAGAGGCTGCGCTTTTCGCATTTAAATCCCCTCTTTCAAAAGGGGCTATCCTCGCAGATGAAGTCGGACTTGGCAAAACCATTGAGGCCGGGCTTGTGCTTGCTCAGAAGTGGAGCGAAGGAAAGCGACGCATTCTAATCGTTGGTCCCGCCAGCCTGCGAAAGCAATGGGCGCAGGAAATTGAGGAAAAATTTTTCCTTCCTACTCTTATCATTGAAGCGCGAAACTACAACAAGATGATAAAGGACAAGGTCCGGCGGCCATTTGAACAACCCGCTATCGCTATATGCTCTTTCCAGTTTGCTGCTCGCCATGCAGACGAGCTAATGGTTACGCCATGGGACCTCGTCGTCATTGATGAGGCGCATCGCCTTCGCAATGTCTATCGACCGGATAATAAAGTAGGGCGCGCGCTCAAGACTGCATTCGGAAACGTCCCCAAAATACTTTTAACCGCGACACCGCTGCAGAATTCTTTGATGGAGCTATACGGTCTTGTCAGCATCATTGACGACTACGCGTTTGGCGATGCCAAAAGCTTCCGTGCCCAATTTGTCCGCCTGAGTGGCGATGGTCAGTTCGGCGAACTCAAGGCCCGCCTTGAGCCGGTTTGCCATCGGACGTTGCGTCGCCAGGTGCTTGAATACATTCGCTATACAAACCGAATCCCAGTCACCCAGGAGTTCATCCCGAGCGTGCATGAGCAAAAGCTCTATGACTATGTTTCGGAGTATCTTCGGCGTCCAATGCTGGCGGCGTTACCATCCAGCCAACGGACCCTGATGACTCTCATCCTGAGGAAGCTGTTGGCTTCATCGACCTATGCGATTGCTGGTGCGCTGAATTCACTGGCGAACAAGCTGGAACGCCAGCTCAAGGATGATGCGGCGCTTAAGAGCAATTTGGGTGAAGAGGCGTCTGACGAAATAGAAGAAGACTATGACGGGTTCCAAGAAACGGCCGAGGAATGGGTTGATGATGAGACGGTGCCAGAATTGTTGTCCGACGATGATATTGCTGCGATTGAAGAGGAAATCGCTGAGCTTCTTCAATTTAAAGATCTCGCGGTCTCGATTACGGAGAACGCAAAAGGTAAATCGCTGCTGGCCGCGCTAACAGTTGGCTTTGAAAAGGCTGAGGAACTCGGCGCGACACAGAAGGCCATAATCTTTACCGAGTCCCGCCGTACACAAGACTATCTGGTCCAGCTTCTGTCTGAGAATGGTTATGCGGACGACTTGGTCTTGTTTAATGGATCGAATGCCGACGAACAGTCTAAGGCGATCTACAATCAGTGGAAAGCGCGACATGCTGGGACCGATAAAGTTACGGGCTCTCGCACTGCCGACATGCGCGCCGCGCTTGTTGATCATTTTCGTCACAATGCAAAGATAATGATTGCCACGGAGGCTGCCGCTGAAGGCATCAATTTGCAGTTCTGTTCTATCGTCGTGAACTACGACCTGCCTTGGAATCCGCAACGTATCGAACAGCGCATTGGCCGTTGCCATCGCTATGGCCAAAAGCATGACGTAGTTGTGGTCAACTTTCTAAACCGGAATAATGCCGCCGATCAGCGCGTGTTTGAGTTGCTCTCAGAAAAATTCCAACTGTTCAATGGTGTGTTCGGTGCGAGCGACGACATACTCGGTGCCATCGAGTCGGGCGTTGATTTTGAGCGGCGGATATCCAGCATATACCAGACCTGCCGGACGGAAGAGCAAATTGAGGCTGCGTTTGAAACGCTTCGTGCACAGATGGATGTGCAGATCACGGCGACCATGGATAATACGCGTCAGAAGTTGCTGGAGCATTTCGATGCGGAGGTTCATGATCGCCTTAAGGTGAACATGGAGAAGGCAAGCGCCTATCTTGATCGCTATACAACGCTTTTGTGGGCGCTCACAAAATACGAGCTTCGCAAAAGGGCGAAGTTTGATGACGACCACCATACTTTTACTCTGAAGCAAGCGATTGACGGCATCGATGCGCCGGTCGGGGGATACTTTCTACGCAAAGAAGGCCTTGAGGGGCACCGTTACAGACTTGGCCACCCACTCGCGCAGCATGTATTGGACAAGGCGGCAAACCGTACGCTGAGCGCTGCGTCGCTGACGCTGGATTATACTGGCTGGCCAGTTAAATCTGCGGGACTCGAACCCTTTGTCGGAGCCAAGGGAGTGACCGCGGTGCATAAGCTTTCTGTCCGTGGTTCTGATGATCAGGATCATATCATCATTGTAGCGAGAACGGATGACGGTCATACGCTGCCAGAATCGGTGGCGCGCCGACTATTCGATCTTCCTGTAAGGGAAGTAACCGATCAAACTTTCGAAATGCCGCCCGAAATGGCGGCTGCAGTGAAAGAGGCTGAGGAGGCAATTCTAGCCGACGTTCAAAAACGCAAATCTGAATGGATGATCGAAGAGTCTAAGAAGCTAGAAGGTTGGGCGGATGATCTTGTGGCTGCGGCGGAAAAAGAACTCGTTGATGCCAAGAACCGCGAACGTGACTTGAAGCGCGAAATGCGCGCGTCCAACGATCCAGAACGGCAGCACCAAATCCAAACCGAAATTCAAGAAATTGAGAAATCAAAACGACGGCTGCGCCAGAACATTTTCGAAGTTGAAGACAAGATTTATGAAAAGCGCGATGCCATGATTGCCGAGATCGAGGCAAGATTGGCGCAGAATATTTCTACCATCCCGCTATTCGAGATAAATTGGCACATAACATGAAAAACAAGACCGAACTTGTAGCGACGCTCATCTCAGAGGAGTTGCTGGACCTTCGGGTGGTAGCTTTTAGGCAAATGCTAAATGAAGCCGTGCGTGAAGGGTGGGAGCACGCGGCAAAAGATGGTGATGTTCACTTGCTTCAGCTAATGGTAGATGCGTTTAAAGATCAAAATCAGCGCGCTTCATTCGTTGCAAAATTGCGATCTTACTTGCCAATTGGCCGTTCTCAAAAAAGTGCTAGGCGGATTGGCCTTGACCGTCACGCTATGACGAGTTGGGAACGTCCAAAAACGTGGCCCGATTTCTCGCCATCTGAATTGCAAGTATCAACGACGGCTAATGCGATACAAATCGGGAGTGTTGAGCTATCGGGGGCCGAACTGGCTTCCCTTTTGGCGGATCATGTCGCATTGAATAGGCGAGCCATCACGATAACTGAGGTCGATGAATTGTTGGAGTTGCTCCGGTCTATTCGAGACCGAATCGCGTCACCAGCTGGACTGTTAGCCGATACCGATTCCACAACCGATTTAATATCTATGAAGAAGCCCCAATGAGCACGAACCAGAAACAACGCACGCGTCTAATCGGCCTCCTCAAGGAGCTATTTCAGCTCGACCAGCCAGACCTTGATTTCGGGTTCTACCGGATCATGCACGCAAAGGCCGGTCAGGTGACGCGGTTTCTTGAGAATGATCTCCTTAAGATCATTAAGGAATCCTTTGGTGAAGCCGACGAAGCTAGGGTGACCGAAGCGCAAGCTGCGTATGAAACTGCCAAGAAGCAAGCGGCGGATTACGGCGCGCCCGATCCGGACGCGACCCCGCCCGTCATGAAGGCCAAAGCTGCGCTCGAAGCCGTACGGAATGCCGAAACACATGAAGGCGATGTTTACGACCATCTCTATCGCTTCTTCGAGCGCCATTATGACGCCGGGGACTTCATGTCGCGGCGCTATTTTGCGCGCGAGACCGATGGTAAGGCTGCACCCTATGCCGTGCCTTATGACGGGCGAGAGGTTTATCTCCACTGGGCGAACCGCGACCAATATTACATCAAAACGTCAGAGTATCTGACCCACTTCACCTTCGATCCGACAAAGGCGCCGGAACACCCCAAGCTCGACACCGCGAAGGCAATGAAAGTGCATTGCCGCATCGTGTCAGCCAGCGAAGGCGAGCACAACAATGTCAAAGCCAGCGAACAGACCGAACGCTTCTTCCTGATCCACGAGGCCGAGCCGGTAAAGCTGGAAACCGGCGAGACTGGTGAGGCCGAGCTTGTTCTTCAATTCGAATATCGCGCCGATCCGAAGAAAACCGGACAGTCAGGTACATGGGCAAAAAAGCGTCTAGGGGAGGCCGCTGATGCGATTAAGGCTGCATTGCAGAGTCTTGATGATGCCAAGGATTTCGCCGCCGCGCTGCTGACGCCAGCGCCGACTGAGAAGCAACCGAGTCGAACGCTACTTGAAAAGTACCTTACGCAATACACGGCGCGGAATACGATGGATTACTTCATCCACAAGGACCTCGGCGGGTTTCTGCGCCGCGAGCTCGATTTCTACATCAAGAACGAGATCATGCGCCTCGATGATATTGACACGACGGACGCGCCGCAGGTGGAGGCCTATATCGCCCGCGTGAAAGTGCTCCGCCGCATTGCGCGCCACCTGATCGATTTCCTTGCCCAGCTAGAGGATTTCCAGAAAAAGCTTTGGCTGAAGAAAAAATTCGTCACCGAGACGCAATACTGCATCACGCTCGACCGTATCCCTGAGCGCTTCTATGCTGAGATCGCGGCTAATGAGGCTCAGCGCGAAGAATGGGTGCGCCTGTTTGCGATTGAAGAGCTGGATGGTTATACAGCGCCGCTCACGGCCCAATTCCTAAAAGCAAATGACAAGTTGCTGATCGACACGGCGCTGTTCGACGCGGACTTCCGGGATCGCGTGATTGCGGAACTGCATGGGCTGGATGCGGGATTAAACGGCGAAATATTTAACGCTGAAAATTCTTCTGCCCTTGATTTGATAAATAAAAAAAATAACGCGCGAATTAAATCAATATACATCGACCCCCCTTACAACACTGAAGCGAACTCTATTCTCTATAAGAACACGTATAAGCATGCCTCATGGTTATCGATGATGGCCAACGTGCTAAATTTATCAAGAGCTTTAGAGGTGCCTGATTTGGGCGTTCATGCAATATCCATTGATAAGGCCGAAGTCTCGTACCTGCTTGCAATTTGCTATTCAATTTTTAATGACAAAGATGTCTTGCCCGTTTCTGTAATTCACAATCCTGGTGGGACCATGGGGCGGAATTTTTCTGGATCGGGGGAGTTCTGCTTGTTCGCGTATGACGATCAACAACAATGCATTTCATTGGAGAACAGAAGCGATTCTCCTGATATTCGTGACTTTATGAATACCGCAAAAGGTGCAGCTGGAAACTACTTACGGTCAACTGGAAAAACCTGCTTTTATCCAGTGTATGTCAAAGGTGAAAAAGTAGTGGGGATTGGTGATGTTGAGCCAGATGATTACCACCCGGAGCGGAACGTACAAAACGATGACGGAACGCTATCAGTCTATCCAATCGACAACGACGGAATCGAGCGAAAGTGGGTGCTGGGGCGCGAAACTGTCGAGCAGCACCTTGAAGAGCTATCAGTTAAGGTAGATCGAACGACAGGGGACACTCGAATCGTAAGAACAAAAAGCCTTTTGAATTTCAAAACCGTGTGGACCGACAAACGCTACAGCGCAAAAAAATATGGCACAGAGTTATTGGGGCACATGGTTCCAGAAACAAAAAAAATGGACCGGCTTTATCCAAAATCTGTCCACTTGGCGGAAGACATTATTTATGCATCTTTAGGGAACCAAAGAGATCAACCAGTGCTGGATTATTTTGCTGGATCTGGGACGAGCGGTCACGCGGTTATCGCGCTGAATAGAAACTACGACAGAAATAACACATTCTTATTAGTCGAGATGGGGGGGCATTTTGATACTGTGCTTCGCCCACGAATTACGAAGGCCGCCTATTCTTCGGACTGGAAGGACGGCAAACCCATCTCCCGCGACGGCCTGTCACACGGCTTCAAATACCTCCGCTTGGAATCGTACGAAGACACACTGAACAATCTCGCCCTGCGACCTTCTCCGGACCTCGCCACAGTAGGAGAAGAATTCCGGCGCCACTACATGCTGAAATATTGGCTCGACTTTGAGACCAGAGGCAGCCCGTCCCTGCTTAACATCGAGACCTTTGACGATCCGACCAACTATCGCCTGAACATCAAGACACCGGCGACGGATGAATATACTGAGCGCTCCGTCGATCTAGTCGAGACCTTCAACTGGCTGATCGGCCTGCATGTGGCGCATATCGACCGCTGGCACGGTTTTGACGCCACATTCAAGCGCGAGCCTGACCCCGAACTTCCCAAGGACGAGACCACGCGCCTCATCCTCGACGGCAAGCTTAGAGAAACCGATGGAGGCAAATGGCGCTTCCGCAAAGTGGAAGGCTACACGCTAACAAAACCCGGCAATGAAAATTCGCGCGAGAAAACGCTCGTCATCTGGCGCGTGCTTACCGGCGATATCGAAAAAGACAATCTGATGCTCGATGAGTGGTTCCGCAAATACCGCCTCTCGACCCAAGATTCCGAATTCGCAGTCATTTATGTCAACGGCTCTAACAACCTGCCCAATTTGCGCCAGGAGGGCGAGACGTGGAAAGTCCGCCTGCTCGAAGAAGCCTTCCATCAGGCCATGTGGGACGTGGAGGGTTAAGGAATGGACACGGAGAGTGCAAGCGCAGAACAGGCCGTGGCCGAACAATCCAACTGGATATTGGATTTTCTGTCAGCAATTCCATCTGAGATTTGGGTTGTACTGGCAACGGCTATCGTCGGGCTCATTGGCTGGTTCGGAAAAACTGGATTCGATGCTTGGAACCAATCGCGCCTTCCATTCAAGCAGGATCGCGATCGATATCAAGCGGTGATGGGCGCCATAGAGCCTCAGCACCTGCATTACCTTAAGCAAACGCCAATGAATTCAATCGGGAACCGCGCTCTGGACGGAATTGAGGATGCTTGTGAGCAGTTGTCTAGGCTCGCAACAAGTCAGCCGGGTTACTTGCATCAGAAGCTTGGATCGTACGAGAAGGAACTATTGGCATCCGTCGGCGATTTAGCAGAATTCCTCCCGTATAAGCTCTATCCTCATCATGCAAACGGCAACCTTTATACGATGTATTGGGATAATTTTGACGAATATAGCGACGAAGACCAAAGGCGAGCATCAGAAAAGCAGACTGAGATAATGGCAAAAGTGGATGCTGTAATCTCGGCATTTGAAACCTATCGCGACTACGGAAATCGATTATTTGCGGACAGACTCGTTAAGGAAAAGTCCGATGGCTAAGCCAAAAAAGCCAAAGCAACTTCTCTTTGGTCACAAGCTCGTGCTCAACCAGTGGATTGTTAGCCTGTTTGGCTATGATCCGCTCTTACAGCATAAGCGTGGTCATAAAAGTCTGAAAGCCTTTAAGCCCTTTTCGGACATGCTCAACAATCGCAACGAGCATTCCGTCCAGAAAGAAGGTCTGGATTCAGACAATCTGCATTACTTTTATAAAAGGCTGGAACTGGAGTTTCAGGAAAAGGCGGCGATAACTAAAGCCGACCTGCTGCGTTACGAGCAGAATATTGCTGGCCATACGTTAGCGATTAATGAGAAGCGCACGCGCCCGATTGTTTGGAAATATTATCAGTGGCTCTCCTTGCTATTTGCCGAAATCTATCTCGACCGCTATTTCAATGACATTCGAGCACTGCAGCGAGATCTCAATGCTTATGTGAAGAGCTTCAACGAATATTGGGAAGGCGAAGGCTATGAGACTGGCATTACGCCGTTTACATTGGATGAGCTAAACAAGGTCTGCCTTCAGAATGCAACTGGCTCAGGCAAGACTCTCCTCATGCATGTCAATTTCTTGCAGTTCCGGCATTATGCGGAGAAGTCTGCGCTCAAGGATGATCTAACTCGGACTATTTTGATTACGCCAGGTGAGAGTCTCTCACGGCAGCATGCACGTGAATTCAAGAATAGTGGAATCATCGCAGAACGCCTAACGACCGATAGTGGTGACTTGCTTTCTACGGGTCGGAACGGGTTGCGCCATGTAGATTTTACTGAGGTCACTAAGTTCGCGGATCAGGATGGGCCGAATATCATTGCGGTACGAAATTTGGGCGACCAAAACCTACTCTTAGTTGACGAAGCACACCGTGGAATGGGGAGCGCCGATGAACGTGGTTGGTTTGCCAATCGCGCTAAATTGGCAGAACGTGGCTTTATCTTCGAGTATTCCGCGACATTCAAAGAGGCTGCGGCTGCGGCCAACCGAACGGAGATTACAGAGGCGTACGCCAAGTCCGTTCTGTTCGATTATTCATATCGATATTTTTATGAGGATGGGTATGGGAAAGATTACCGCATATTCAACCTGCCAAAGACCTATGATGAGCTTCAGTTCTCATACCTGACAGCATGTCTGCTTGCCTTTTATCAACAGCTACGCCTTTACGACGAAAAGCGCGCCGAATTCTCCGATTACAACTTAGAAAAGCCGCTTTGGGTGTTCGTCGGTGCGAGCGTCAGCAAAGCTGTAGAGACGAGGAAGAACAAACGAACCGGTGTAGAAACTACCAAAGTTGACGAAACGGCATCGGACGTCGCGAGAATCATACATTTTCTCGCAAAATTTTTAAGCGATAATGTCGCGGCGGCTTCGGAAATTAATGCAATCCTGTCTGGCAATGGCGAGCAAACCGGCCTTCTAGATGAGAATGGCAACGACATTTTCACAGGCGGTTTTATCTACCTTCGCACGGTGATGAACCAGGGTGGCTTCTCGCCTCAAGATATTCTCAAAGATATTCATCAGCGATTGTTCCAATCTGCTTCCGGCGGGCAATTAGAAATTGCCCGGATTAAGGGTGACGAAAATGAGATCATGCTACGCGTTGGACAGGCCAAAGATCCTTTTGGTCTGATCAATGTCGGCGATGCATCCGGCTTATCAAGCCATATTGCAGACCAAAAACTTGATAATGTTGCTGTGCTTGATAGCGAATTTTCCGACACTCTCTTTGGAAAGATCAACGAATCCACTTCGCCGCTCAATATGTTGATAGGCTCGAAGCGTTTTGTGGAAGGCTGGGATTGTTGGCGCGTCAGTACTCTTGGCCTCATGCATGTTGGCAGGTCGGAGGGTTCCCAGATTATTCAGCTCTTTGGCCGAGGGGTGCGTCTTAAGGGCCATGACTGGTCACTCCAACGTAGCGGGTTTTCCACTCCAACTTCTCAGCCGGAATACATTCAATACGTCGAGACTCTCAATGTGTTCGGCATCGAGGCCGATTTTATGGAACGGTTCCGCGCCTTCCTGCAAGATGAAGAGCTGCCATCAAACGATAAGAAGGAAATCGTTCAGATCCCGCTTAATGTGACCTACGATTTCGGCCAGAACCTCATGGTACTTCGGTCGAGGCGAAAAAAAACAGATGGGCGGGAATATGATTTCAAGCGTGATGCATCGGTTCCGATTTTTGGTTACGTGCCAGACAAACTGCGAGTAAAGATCATTTCAATCGATTGGTACCCACGGATTCAATCGATAGAGTCGCGCCGAATTGAGTCTATTGGGCATAAGAATGATCAGACCTTCTCTGACCTTCATCTATCGTTTCTTGACGAGCAGGACCTTTTTTTCCGACTTGAAAAATTTAAGCGCGAACGGAGTTGGTACAACCTTAACATTCCAAAGGACTGTTTTAAGTCGCTACTAACTGACCGCTCATGGTACAGGATTGTCATTCCCTCGAGTAGGATGACTTTTGATGATCCAAGCAACCCTATTCTTTGGCAAGAAATAGCAGCCGAATTGTTGCAGACTTATGCAGACGAGTTTTACAACTATCAGAAGTCTGCCTTCATTGAACCTCGGCTCGAATTGCGTCCTTTGGAGGCCGACGATCCGAATATCCCCACTTCCGACGTTTATCAGCTGATCGTCGATGCCAACGAATCAAAACTAATTGCAGACATTAATCTCCTTTCAAAGGAGATCACGAACCACAAGAAGGGAATTCTAAGAGTTGGTGATCTTAAAGGATGCCTATTCGCCAATCACATCTATGAACCCGTACTTCACGTCAGAAAGAACGGCAAGGTTCAAATAACGCCTGTCTCCCTTAACGAAAGTGAAATTCAGTTTATCGAAGATCTTGGCTCTTATCTCGAAAAAGAAGAAGAGCAATTGAATCAGAGTGGGATGGAGGTCTATCTACTACGTAATGAAAGTCGTGGTCGCGGAATGGGTTTCTTTGAAGCGGGAAACTTTTATCCGGACTTTCTGCTTTGGTTGGTTGCCGGTAAAAAGCAAAGCTTGGCGTTTATTGAACCGCATGGACTCCAACACGAAGGGCCAGGGCACAAGAAGATTGCCTTCTGTGAAACGATTAAAGAGATTGAGAGTAGGGTTGGCACCGCTAACATTTCGCTGAATAGTTTCATAATCACACCTACGCGCCATGCGAAGCTGAATTGGGGGCTAACGATCCCTCAATTGAATGACCGGCACGTTCTTTTTATGGAGGATCAAGTCAGCGAATATATATCAAAAATAATACAGACAATGGGGTCAGAAAATGCCCTTGCGCATATTTGACGAAACGCCTTAGCCGTCAATGTTGGAACCATGTTTTGATCGAAGATTAATGCGGCGCTTGCGAGCATTCACATAACAGCGACGTAATTGGAGCGCTCGTAAAGGGTACATCGCGCGGTTGCTTGTTATCGAACTGCCGCTGCAGCTGGGTTATCCTCCCTTTTTTCGTGACGAAGAATAATTTGAACTTCGAATCCAGGTGCGTCCGTCCTTGTTTGAACGTTACGCGCTTGCGCATCGCGATGGATGCAGGCTGGGTTATAAGTCCGGCTATAGGTGCCTATGTCCCCGGCTATATGGCGCCTATATGCAGACTATATGGCTGGGTATGGCGAGACTGTGTCGAGCTATATGGATACCGGTATGAGGATAACACCGGAGTAGTCGCCAGACGCTCCTGCGCACCCTCTCAATAGTGCGCAGAGAGTGAACAGATAGTGCCGGGCGAGAAGCGGAGACAGAGGACTATAACCCAGCAGCGCTGTGTCAGGCTGGCGCGACTTCGTTGCGATGAAGCCATTCCAGTGCGTAGGGGCGGGGAATAAGCGTTCGGCGGCCAACTTTTACAACGCGCAGACGGCCTTCTTTAATTTCTTCGTACACGAAGCTGCGCGAGACGTTAAACGCCTTGCAAAAGGACTTGATGTCATAAGCTTCGATTTCAACGTCCGTATTCATTGGTGTGACTCCACTCGTATCCTCGCGGACAGAGTTACGAGTGGAGAGCATAGCTATCAAAAAATGTGAGAAATGTGCGGGTGGTCGCCTAACGTTCACTTTTCACGCGGGTAGTATGCCCGTCGATTGTCCTTTCGGGCCTGAGTGACGTCATTTGCAGTGACGGGGGCGCCAATGAGGACGGATACTATTTCAGCCGCGAGCTGGTTCGGCGCCCGCTTGCCCGCTACCTCAATGAGCGGAAAAACCGTGTGAATAGCATAGCGCTTCAGCGGTATCTCGCGCTTATTTGCGCCATCGCCATCGGGATATTTTGCATCCACGGCAGTTGCGGCTTCGAGCACGCTGATACCTTCCCGAATACAATCAGGAAAAGAAATTGGCCCTTCATCGGGTTCACTTGCACCAATAGAAACCACACTTGTTCCAAAGTGAAGTCGCGAGAGGTCTGGGTCGGTTTCGACATGTGGAAGGAGTGACTGCAAACGCGTCGTAATGTCGCCACGTCGCTTTTCCTTTGTTTGGCCCGCTTCCTTGTCAATTTCCCATTCGCTGGGAATGCGCGAAACGTGGCGGAAGAGAATGATAATTTCGCGGCTTGACAGCCCGCGAGCCTCCAATTTTTTGATAATACCCGGCATGCGCGCGTCCGACCTCAAACTCTGATAGACAAGCTCGGCGCTTGAATCCGCTGGATTTTCAAAATCCAAATAATCATCGACGTTCATGGTTGCGT